>NZ_JBFRGW010000009.1:0-122784 GCF_052115545.1 Microvirga sp. 2MCAF35 | reverse complement strand
GCGCACCTTTGGCTGGATGATGCGCTGGCGGCGTCTCGTTCGCGACTATGAGAAGCGCATCGACGTCTCAACCGCCATGATCCATGTCGCCATGGGCGGCATTCTGATCCGCCGGAATGCTCATCCGTGAGTTTCCAAACAGTCTCTTAGAACTAACAAGTATCACGATAGAGCATCTGAGTACGATAGCCTTATGCATTCATGTGAAGAGGTGGTCTTCTATCGCAAGGCACTAGGGGAGATGAATGAAGATTAGTTCGCAATCTTTTGCGTGCTGGTTCCTCTATGAAGCGGAAAGACGCTCGCGCGATAACCAGAACCGTTAGAATGTATGCCACAAAGAATATCTTACTGTTTGCGATTTCACGTGGGACCAACATTAAATCGAGCATCGTCACTATCGTAATTTGCACCGGGACATGCCATAGGTACGTGCCATATGTAGTGTCGCCAAGCCACTGAGCTGCCTGTTTGCCAAAACTAATTCCGAGGCCGTCTAAAGAAGCGGTCAGCATGACAGCTCCTGCAAATAGCAAGACAAGCGACAGCGAACCTGAATAGCTCCTCTGAGTCCAGAAGATGTGAATCCAGAAGGCCGCAACCAGAACGAACCCTATAGTAGGCACAACGAGCGGCTTCGCTTGAAACCGCTTCACCACCATGAACACAGCTGTTCCTGCGAAGAAATAAAAGCCACACTCGCTGAACGGGGTGAGGAATGCAAAATAACCTGCTAGGATGAAGCCAACTTGCATGATGAGTGGGCCGAGCAGACCCCGTGCAAACAGTGTCGGCAGGGCGACAATGAAAACGATATAAACAAAAATCTCGACCGAAACCGACCAAATTGGAGCGTTAAAAGAAAAACCGCTCTGCGCTCCCCAATGGGATACAAGAAGGATGTTTAGCGCAAAATGATACAAGTCATTATAGGCATAAATCTGATAGTGCCCAGCCAACTTCAGACTTAATAACTGGAGACCTGCCACAACCAGTAGCGTTATTAAATTTAGCGGATAGAGGCGAGCGAATCGGTTTCTAGCGAACTTAAGCTTGGAGACGCTAGATCCAGAGTATGCTACCGCGAATACGAAGCCCGAGATTAGCCAGAAGAACTGGACTGCATATAAGCCATAATCATAAAACGTTTGGAAATAAGAATAGAGCGGCTGCACTGACCTGCTTTGAAATACTGGAGGCTCACCCGCTCGTGGCATGTAGAAGTGCTGATAATGCCAAATGAGCACTGAGAGGGCGGCTAGGCCTCTTAAGAGATCGATATAAAAAAAACGCTGAGGCAGCATTGGAGCAGATTTCATCGCCGCTCATATTGCACAGACAATGATGCGAGGCAACGCTAAGCTTGCTCAGCGCCTACGTCGTTTATCAGGCGCCACAGATTTTTCATCGAGGACCAGGGTCGGAATTTGCAGCGACTCAGGTGGCTTGCTCACTACTTTCTTTTGCTTTGGTGTCGAAGAGCTACATGACAAAAAACCGACGAAGCATACATACGGTTGTAAAGACCGTTCTAGCCAAGATACTCGATTAAAACATCAGAATATGAGAGTGTCTATCTACAGGGATTTCAGTGCTGTTGTTGGAAACTCTCGACAAGCGATGCAACGCGGCTAGCCGCCATTACTGGTTGGCAATTACAGCTTCTCTTTAATCTCTGGAGAGGGTCTCTAGCTAGCACGTTAACGAATCGTCCAGTGCAATTTTCATGCCGACACGCACGCCCTGCGCCGCAGCAGGGCAATAAGCGCTATATCTAAAACTACAATGATTTCAATATGGTGCCCCTGGCCGGGATCGAACCAGCACTCCTTGCGGAACTCGATTTTGAGTCGAGCGCGTCTACCAATTCCGCCACAGGGGCAAGGACCCGCGACGTACCATGGGCGGCAAAGGTTGGTCAATGCGCGAGATGTGAAGGGAGGCCGCACGGCTTAACCCTCGCAATTCCGGGCGCCATGTGCTCAAAGAGGCGCGGGGCCAAGGCCCTAATCTGGATCTGAACCTGTCGGAACCCCATGCTGAGACGCCTCTACGACTGGACCCTGTCCCTCGCGGCCCGACCTTCCGCCCCCTATGCGCTGGCTCTGGTGTCCTTCTCGGAAAGCTCGTTCTTTCCGGTTCCGCCGGATGTGATGCTGGTGCCTATGATGCTGGCGCGGCCCGACAAGGCCTGGTCATATGCGCTGATCTGCACCGTCGCGTCCGTTCTGGGCGGCATCCTGGGATACTTCATCGGCTTGGGGCTCTACGATTCGATCGGAGCTTGGCTATTCCAGCTCTACGGCCTCACCGAGGGCGCCGAAACGTTCCGGCATGCTTATGCCGAGTACGGCCATTGGGTGATCCTGCTGAAAGGCCTGACGCCCATCCCCTACAAGCTCGTGACCATCACGTCGGGCTTTGCGGGCTATCACCTGGGCTGGTTCATCCTGCTGTCGATCCTGACCCGCGGAGCCCGCTTCTTCATCGTGGCCCTCCTGATGAGCAAGTTCGGGCCCAAGATCAAATCGATCATCGACAACCATTTCAACCTGGTGGCGGCTCTGGCCATCGCGGCCTTCGTCGGCGGCTTCGTCGCCTTCCGCTACCTTTTCTAGAGGAAGGGGCCGATGCGGATCAGCCTCACCATGCGGCAGGCCGTTCTGGCGGTGGCCTTGGGAGCGGCGGCCACGGTCGGCGGAGCGCTCGTCTTCGAGCACGTCTTCGGCTACGTGCCGTGCAAGCTCTGCCTCATGCAGCGCAATCCCTACTACATCGCGATCCCGATGGGCCTCGTGGCCGCGCTCCTGCCGCCCCGCTATGCCAGGGCCGGGCTCTGGCTCCTGGCCCTGATCTTCGTCGTCAGCGCAGGGCTCGGAGCCTATCATGCCGGCGTCGAGTGGGGCTTCTTCGTCGGTCCGAGCGATTGCGGCGGCGGATCGGGCGCAGCCGCGGGCAATGTCGGCGATTTCATGAGCCAGCTGCAGAACACCCGGGTCGTCAGCTGCACGCAGGCGGCCTGGCGCTTCCTCGGCCTGTCGCTGGCGGGATGGAACGTGCTGATTTCCTTAGGATTGGCCGCTTTTGCGGCCATTACCGCCGCCCGCAAGGGCTTCCGCATCGGTGGCTGAGGCTCAGAGCATCGGACCCAAAAGTGGAATGCACTTTTGGGATCTAGCCCGATGCTCCACTCTTTCGCTGGCGCATCGTTCGGCACGGAAAACCGGGTCCACTTTTCCGCACGATGCGCTAGCCTGCATAACGTCGGAGACATTTCATGAGCATCCAGGCCCTGAAAGAAGAAGTCGCGCGGCAGTTCGGGACACCCGCCGTGGTGATCGACCTCGACGTGGTGGAGCGCAACATCGCCCGGCTCCAGGCCCTCTGCGACGCGGCTGGCGTGGCCAACCGTCCGCACATCAAGACGCACAAGAGCCCGGTCATCGCCGCCATGCAGCGCGACGCAGGCGCGCGGGGCATTACCTGCCAGAAGCTCGGCGAGGCGGAGATCATGGCCGAGAGCGGCCATGACGACATCCTGATCTCCTACAACATCCTGGGCGAGGAGAAGCTGAACCGGCTCGGCCAGCTCCTGTCTCGCACAAAGGTCACCGTGGCGGCCGACAACCCGGTGGTCGTGGCGGGCCTGCCGCAGGCGGCGGCTCTGGCCGGGCGCGATCTCGATGTGGTGGTGGAATGCGACACGGGCCGCAAGCGGGCAGGCGTCGAGACGGTCGCGGAGGCGGTTGCGCTCGCCCGGGATATCGCCTCCCGGCCCGGGCTCTCGTTTGCCGGCTTCATGCTGTATCCGCCGGAAAACGCCATGGCCGAGACGCAAGCCTTCCTCGATGCGGCCACGGCCGGCGTGCGAGAGCTGGGCCTCGAGCCCCGCATCGTCTCGTCGGGAGGCACGCCCAATCTCGTCAATCTCGGCAAGATCAAGGGCGTGACCGAGCACCGGGCCGGAACCTCCGTGTTCAACGACCGGATGATGCTGGCCGCCGGCGTCGCCCAGCTGGAGGATTGCGCGCTCACGGTCTATGCGACCGTGGTCAGCCGCGCCGGTCCCGAGCGGGGCATTCTCGACTCAGGCTCGAAGACCCTGACCAGCGACACGGGCGGTCTGGAGGGGCACGGCCTCATCCTCGAGCATCCGCAGGCCAAGATCGCCCGCTTCGCCGAGGAACATGGCTTCCTCGATCTCTCCGCTTGCAACGACCGTCCCAATATCGGCGATGTGGTGCGCATCGTGCCGAACCATGTCTGCGTGGTGGTGAACATGGTGGACCGCCTGGTCACGGTGCGCGGCGACAGGATCGTCGGCGAGCTGCCCGTGGCGGCCCGTGGACGGCTGACCTGACCGGCGAGAAGAGGTCTTAAGGCTCCAGCTCGCTGTCCCAGTAGAGATAGTCCATCCAGCTGTCGTGGAGATAGTTCGGCGGGAAAAGACGGCCGTTGGAGTGGAGGTCGTGGACGGTGGGGGCGAAGGGGCTCTGCCGAGGCCACATTTCCACCTCTCGGGGCAGCTTGTCCCCTTTGCGGAGGTTGCAGGGCGCGCAGGCGGCGACGACGTTTTCCCAAGTGGTTTGCCCGCCCTTGGACCGGGGGATCACGTGATCGAAGGTAAGGTCCTCGCGGTCGCCGCAATATTGGCAGCTGAAGCGGTCGCGCAGGAAGACGTTGAAGCGGGTGAAAGCCGGGTGGCGTGACGGTTTGACGTAGGTTTTGAGCGAAATGACCGAGGGCAGGCGGATCTCGAAGGTCGGACTTCGCACGACCTTGTCGTATTCCGAAACGATGTTGACCCTGTCCAGGAACACCGCCTTGATCGCATCCTGCCAGCACCAGATGGACAAGGGGTAGTAACTCAACGGCCGGTAATCGGCATTGAGAACGAGGGCCGGGCAGGCCTCCGGTCGCACAACAGGCTGGACGTGTATCGTCACCTCACCTCCTCTTCAACTTAAGAGAAGCGTCTTTCCCGTCGGATTAGACTATAGGCAATACGACACTGTTGTGAAGATCCGGAACTCAGACGTTTGTGACGCACCCACAGGAAGTGCGGCATGAGGGAAACAGGGCCGTATTCCAGGAGATCGGTGCCCGCGATGAACCTTCTCCACCAAGGATTGGCCTGGATCGAGCCCGCCATCATCACCTATGGCGTTCTGGCCCTGCTCGTCATTCTCTACTTCGAATCGTTCGGGGTTCCCCTGCCCGGCGAGAGCGCCCTCATCGCAGCCTCGCTCCTGGCCGTCCGCGGCGATCTCGCCATCGGCCACGTCTTCCTGGCGGCCTGGCTCGGCGCCGTGCTCGGCGACAGCACCGGCTATCTGATCGGCCGGCTCGGGGGGCGGCCGCTCCTGAACAGGTTCGGCTATCTGGTGAAGCTCACGCCGGACCGCCTGTCGCGGCTCGAAAAGACGGTGGAGACCAAAGGGTTCTTCATGGTCTTCACGGCGCGCTTCATCGTCGTGCTGCGGCAGCTCAACGGCCTCATCGCCGGATCGGCCGGGATGCCCTGGCCGCATTTCGTCGCGGCGAATGCCCTCGGAGGCCTGCTGTGGGCGGGCTTGTGGAGCTTCGGGCCCTATTTCTTTACGGATGCCTTCAAGCGGCTGATCTGAGTCGTTCCGTCAGGGCGGCACGAGTTCGAAATGCGACCGGTCCGCGTTCCTGAAGCTCTGGAAATGGCCTCCCCAGCGGATGGGCACTCCCAGCTCCATGGCGGCCCTCTTCATCGCACCGGCGATCAGATTCTGCGCCGTCCGGTCGAAGATCACCCTCCCGTCCCGATCGAGCGGCCATAAATCGACGGCGTTCCCGGACCGGTGCATGCTGTCCTGCGTCCGGGACCAGCCCCATGCCACGGCCATCCGCTGAAGCCTGCCATCACGTTTGCCGGAACCGATGACGAAACGCTGGTCGGGATTGTCGTCCTGAGCCTTCCGAACCACCTTCGCGAGAACAGGATTGAGCGCACCGAGATTGGCTTCGTGGGATCCGACCGGATCCGGGTTCCATGCGCGGAACATCACGAGCTGATCCCGCCCGAGATCGTCCCTGGCCGGAATTTTCGCGTAGACGCCGCCCGGGCCATAAAGGGAAGAGTTGGTGAGTTGAGGAAGTCCTTGCGGATCACCGGCGGCTTCGGACTGCGCCCGGGCGTCTGGGCTTAAACCGAATAATGCAAGGCCGAAGACAACGAGGCAAATGGCAGACGCATTCTGAATCATGGTGCCGGAACCATCGCAACGGGATGGTTTCAAATCAAGGCGTGGCCAGTGGAAGAGTTTGCCCATCAAAGCGCATCGTGCGGAGCCGAACGTCGCTTCCGCACGATGCCTTCGCGGGTCGATGCTCAATCCGTGAAGCGGACCGTCTTGTCCTTGCACACATCGAACTCGGAAAGATCGGCGGTCGATTCATCTTCGAACGTCGCCGCGACGGTGACGATGCATCCGGACATCTTCGGGAGCTTCAATGTGGTCTTGGCCTTCGGCGCAAGAGGCTTCGCGAGCCTGACGGTCTGTCCGCCGGCCTCGACGGTGAAGTCGGTCACGGCGACCTCGCGGGCATTGGTGATGAGGACGGCCGAGGCCGGCTTCGCCGGCGCGGCCATGGCGCTTGTGGCCGTCAGCAGGAGTGCCGTGGCGGCGATGATGCGGACAATCATGACTATTCCCCTCTGTATCGCTTGAGATTCGGGAGATGCACAGAGACGGTTCGAGCTGTCGCTCCGAAACCGTCGCGATGCTCTCATCTATAGACGAAGCATCGGATTGAATCCCAAAAGTGCAAGTCCACTTTTGGGTCCGATGCTGTAGAGCATCGGGCGTTAAATGTGCCCCATTCTGGGATTGATCCGCGGCTCCCTCTCTTGGCTGGCGCATCGTTCGACGCGGTCCCGAAGGGCCGCACGATGCCCATGTCGATCTTCGCCGACATGTCCAATGGTTGCACGGAGCGTTCATCAAAGAAAGAGCGCCAGTTGCCCATGGCGCTCGAGGGAGGCCGCCTTTCACGGCCAGTTCCAGAGGAAACAACGACCGTGCCGTCTTGGCACATGAAGAGGCTGCGCCCGAGACGTTAACGGACCGTTACCAATGCGCGAAATTGGACCGACGATGCTTTTCACTCAGGCCCTGTTCCTGGCCCTCAGCCAACGTTCCGCAGGGGTCGCCAGCACCGTGGTGAGAACCACGATGGCGGCTCCGATGCACAGGGACAGGGATGGGATCTCGCCGAAATAGAGCCAGCCTGCGAATCCCGAGAACAGGATCGACAGGTAACCGATGGGCGCGAGGAGGCGCGCCTCCTGCTTCTGGTAGGCCTGCAGCCAGCAATACTGGCCGAGCTGCGCCAGCACGCCGACGAGGATGATGCTGGGCGCCTCGCTCCACGGGATCGGCACCCAGGCGAGAGCGGCCGGGATGGATGTCAGGAGCGTTAGGCCGACCGTGTAGAAGAGCATCAGGACGACGGTGTTCTCGCCGGCAAGGCGCCGTGTCTGCACGACCGCGAGGGTCCCGAAGAACACGGATCCGAAAGCCGCCACCAGCCCCACATTCCACGGGATCGCGTCCGGCTGCACCATGATGATGACGCCGCTGAAGCCGAACGCCGTGAACGCATAGCGGATCCCGCTCACGCGCTCGCCCAGCATCATGGCGGCCATCACCAGCAGCAGGAGCGGCCGGGTGAACCCGATGGCCGTGACCAGCGCCAGCGGCAGAGCCGCGAAGGCCGCGAAATTGAGGGTGAGCGCCGCCGAGTTGAAGGCCACACGGGTCAGGTGGCCGCGAATGTTCGTCAGATCCGCCAGCTTCCGGCGGTGGCGCCAGACCAGCGGCGCCACCGAGATGAATCCGACCAGCGACCGCAGGAAGACCAGCTGGATCGCCGGATAGGTCTCGCCCTCGGCCTTGACGAGGGCCTGCATGGTCGTGACCAGCGCCATGTCGAGCAACAGCCATCCTGCGCTGACCCAGAGGGGAACGGGAGGCACGCCCGATGGGCTGTCCGGCTCGGCTGCCATGTCCCGTCAGGCGGGCTGAACGAGGTTCGCCAGGAGGCGGAAGGCGCCAGGAACGAGCTTGTCCAGCTGATGATGCAGCACGAGCGCCACATGCGTGTGCCGCCCTCGGCCGATGCGGGCCGAGATCAGCGAACCCTTGAGCGGGTTCTCGCCCGGATCGCTGAGGGACAGAAGCTCTTCATAGGCCGGATCGTAATCGGCCGCGAAGTAAAGCCCCCGCTCCTTGTCCCAGCCTGCCCAGTCGCTCTCCCCGATCCTGTTCGGAGCATTCAGCAGCGGGCTGTCCGGCTTCAGCACGTTCACCGGAGCGTCGGGATCGGTCACGCGCCAACGAAGGGACGGCGAGCCGATGACGAGGCGGCGGGGTGGCGTGCGGTCCGAGTCCCAGCCATCGGTCGGGCGATGATAGAGCGTCACCAGATGACCGCCCTCCTCCACAAACCGATGCAGCCGTTCGGTCGCAGCCTGAAGGTCGCGCCTCAGACCGAAGGCGAAGATGCCGATGACGATGGTAGTGAACGCCGCAAGCGAACCGTCCTTCAGATCGGCCTCGGCGAGATCCGTCACGTCGAGCCCGAGACGGCGCATATGCTGGCCGACATTGTCGCTTCCGCCGCCGACATAGCCGATGCGGGCCCCATTCGGCAGGGCCACGTCAAGCGTCAGGACCTTGAACTCCGCCGGAGCCGCGAACGAAACCGGCCGGATGTGAGGATAGGCGATGGTTTGCGCCGAGCTGGCCGGCCTGCCCCCCACGACGGGGATGAGGCGCGAGAGACCGGGCTCGGGCCGGTGCGGCGGATCGATCGTCCAGTCGCCGTCCTGCTGTCCGACGCTCCAGCCCTGCGGCACCTGCCAGTCCGTCGGGTTCGCCCCAAGGGTCCGGACCCGGAGGGCGGAGACCGGTTCGTTTATCCTCAGGATCGCGAAGGCCGGATCGACGGAAAGGGATTGCTGCGGCCCGATGGTGAAAGGCTCCTCGGGATCCAGATCGATCCCGATGCTGCGGCCGTGCAGCGTGCCGGCGATGCGGATCCCGGCCGGGCCGCTGCCGCCCAGAGGGTCGAAGGCGTCCGGGTAATTGCCCGTGTGAGGAGCCGTTTCAGGCAGGGTGATCGCATAGCGGACATGCCCCGGTTCACGGGACACTTCCGCTGCCTCGACCCCTTCAGGAAGCCGGGGAGCGATCGTGAGATCGGCGAGGCCGGGAGCATCGACGGCAGCATCCAGCACCATCTCGGCGCCCGGGTGGCTCGCTCCCTGGAAGACCGCCCTTGCCGTCTTCACATGGGCCTCGAAGAGCGCGGCATCGATTTCCCGGAGCTTGCGGGCGAGGCGATGGCCCACCTGGTCGAGCGCGGGCCGATCCATGCCGTTGCGCGCATCCTCGATCAGCCGTGCCGCGGTGGCGAGGGATTCGCTGACTGCCTCACGGTCAGGGAACGCCGCCATCGCGGCATCGATGCGCTCCTGGGCCTCCCGAAGAGCGGCGCCGGCAGCATCCCGCACGCCCGGCAGCGCCGCGAGATCGCCGATCCCTGCCGGCAGGTTATCGCGAATGTCCTGCTCCGCTCCCGGAGAAGCCCCGACCAGGAGCTTCAGGTGGAGGCTCCACTGATCGACAGGCTTATCCCGCCACACGCCCATTCCCTGAGACGCGTGCGCGGCGCGGGACCATTCGCCGAGCTGCCGATAGGCCAAGCCCGTGACCGCATCACCACCGGAGATCCGAACGCTGAGCGTGATCGGTGGCGGCGGAACCTCGTCGTCATAGGCGTAGCTCGCGCCCGACCAAGCCGGGAGATAGAACTTGGACACCTGCCAGGGCGCGAGGCCCTGCTGTGCGTGTTCCGGAAAGGCGGACGGATCGGCCGCCAGCACCAGGGCGGTTTCCGCCGCACGGGTCATGGCGCGGTGATGGCCGTGCTGTCCCGGCACGTCTAGGAACGTGGGGAGCACGATGTCGGGCCGGTACCGGCGATAGGCCCGGACGAGCCGCTCTATGATCCGCTCCTCGCCCCAGCGCCGAAGGGTATCGTGTCCGTTCTTGGAGAAACCGAAATCGTGAACGGGATCGTCGGGCCCATGGCCGAGCCATGCCACGTCGGCATCGATGCGGCGGGCGCTTTCCTCCATCTCGGCAGTCCTGAGCACCCCCAGGGCGCCGCCCCGCTCCGGCCCGAGCGCGTTCTGGCCTCCCTCGCCCCGGGTCGAGCACGCGACCACGATCCGCATGCCGTAGGCGAAGCGCAGGGCGGCCAGCAGGCCGTTGTGCTCGTCGTCCGGATGCGCGCCCGTGTTCATCACGGTCAGCACGGACGGGAGCCGGCTCAGGGCACGATGGAGACGGACAAGGGCCGGCTGATGAACGGCGCGGGCGAGACGGCGATGGTCATCCGGCAAGGGAGGTCTCCTCGTTCGTTTGTTCACGTTCGGCCGCGTGGGCCGTGTCGAGACGCGGGGTCATCGTCTCCAGGAGGGGCAAGGCGGCGGCGCCGAGCGCTGCCGTCAGGCCGCCGGTCCGCCCGTGGATCAGGCGGGCCTCGCTGCGGTTCCTGCGCCGGGCAACCGACAGGGGAAGCGGCTGCATGGCCTCAACGAGATCCTCCAGCAGGCCGGGCGGAAGAACGCCGCCGAGCACGATGGCTTCCGGATCGAACAGGTTTTCGAGCATCGCCACCTGGGGAGCCAGATACCCGGCCGCTTCCTCGATCCATGTCAGTACGACGGGATGCCTCTCGCGGTGGAGACGCTCCAGGTCCGCGTAGTCGATCCCGTGAATTCCGACTGCGGCCAGCTGCTGCGCGAGGGAGTGGAAGGAGGCATAGGCCTCGAGGCAGCCATGCTGCCCGCACGAGCAGAGCCGCCCGCCCTTCGCCACCAGCACATGCCCGATCTCGCCCGCGTTGCCGTTGGCTCCGCGATAGGGACGGCCGTCGATCATGATGCCTAAGCCGAGCCCCTGCCCGAAATAGATCAGGCAGAAGTTCTTCAGGTTCCTGGCCACGCCGTGAAGACGCTCACCGACGGCCGCCGCGGTGGCATCGTTCTCCAGCGTCACGGGCGCGCCCAGCATGTCGCCGATGCGGGCAACCGCATCGAAGTCGAACCAGCCGGACAAAGTCGTCGGCCCGACGGACGTCATGCCCTCGACGTTGAAGGGACCCGGCATCACGACCCCGACGCCGAGGAGTTGGGGGACGGGAGGCTCCAGCTGCGCCTGCGCGGCTTCGATCTCGGCCTTGATGACGGGAAGCACGGTTTCGGGATCGTTCTGCGGCAGCGGGATGCTGCGCTGGGCACGGATGCGGCCGCCGATATCCACCAGGAGCGTCGAGATGTGGTCGGCCGCGATCTCGATCCCGGCGGTCATCCCGCCGTTTGGATTCACGTCGAATTGGATGGGCGGCAGGCCGCGACCGGCCCTAAGACGCCCGGTCCTGATCAGCAAACCGTCGGCGACGAGATCCTCGACGATGTTCGAGACCGCCTGGGTGCTCAGATGCGCATGGCGCGAAATTTCCATCCGCCCGACCGGCCCGAGCTGGCGCACCACGTCCAGCACTACCCGCCGGTTGTGAGAGCGGTTCCGCTCCGGATTACTCCCGATCGTCGATGGCGTCCCGGCTTTGGCTTTTCTCGGCATCTCCACCACTCCCCGAGACAGACGATGAACCCGGGCAATGAATAACTCAAGTGAATTATCTTATTGACAGGTGGATGACTCTAGAGGAGCCTTACGCCTGGAACGGCCCTTGCGAAGGCCGCCACACCAGAGAGATGCTGGCGCCCCGCGCCGGCAAAATATGGAGAGGGATATGCGTTTTCGTCACATGCTCGCGAGCGTCGCCTTAGGGGCGATCACCCTGGCCGCCACCGGCGCGAAGGCCGTGGAAATCGAATACTGGCAATATGTCTTCGACACGCGGGTCAAGGCGATGACCCAGCTGATCACGAAGTTCCAGGAAGCCAATCCCGACATCAAGGTCAAGCAGACCACCTTCCCCTATGCCGACTACCAGACGAAGGTCGCCGCCGCGATCCTCGCCGGCCAGGGTCCCGACGTGGCGCAGCTCTTCTACGGTTGGACCGACAATTTCATCTCCGGCAAGATGATCCGCCCGTTGCGGGCAGAGGCTTTTCCGGCAGCCGATATCGAACGCGATTTCTTCCCGATCGTGAGTGCCATGAAGCGCGGCAATGATTATTACGGCCTGCCGACCGCCGTGCGTTCGCTGGCGCTCTTCTACAACAAGAAGGCGTTCAAGGACGCTGGCCTCGATCCCAACAACCCGCCCAAGAATCTCGAGGAGCTCGTCGCCGCAGCCGAGAAGACCACCAAGCGCGACGGCAGCGGCAACATCGTCTCCGCCGGCATGACCCTCGACATGGCCGGGCAGGACCACCAATGGTGGCGCGAAGTCCTGATCCGCCAGTTCGGCGGCGTTCCCTACACGGATAACGACACCAAGGTCGCCTATAACGACGAGGCGGGCCTGAAGGCGCTCACCTTCTACACGGACCTGCAGACGAAGCATAAGGTCGGCCAGATCGGCTTCATGGACGAAGGCCAAGCCGCCTTCCGTGCGGGCCTCGCGGCCATGACCATCGACGGCACGTTCCGCCTCGGATCGTTCAACACGATCAAGGCCTTCGAATGGGGCGTGACCGAGCTTCCCGCGAATGCTCAGGGTGTGCGCAGCAACTATGCCAGCTATTTCGCCAACGCGATCACCACGAAGGCGGAAGGCGAGAAGCTCGCGGCAGCCGAGAAGTTCCTGAAATACGTCTCCTCGCCGGAAGCCATGAAGATCTGGATGGACGTCGTCGGTGAACTGCCGGCGCGGCGCACCGCGGCTCTCACGCCGGAGAACATCGCGCATCCGGTCTATGGTCCGTTCCTCAAGGGGCTGGAATACGCCCACACGACCCTGTTCAAGGATGAGGCTGCCCAGCGGCAGGTCGCCATCGACATGGCGAACCGCGTGCTGATCGGCAACGAGGATCCCAAGACCTCGCTCGCCAAGGCGGCCGAAGCCGAGCAGGCGATCATCGATCGCGCCAAGCGCTGACACGTCGAGACCGCGAGGAACCTTTCATGTCCGTCGTCGCACATCGGGAGGCCGCCTCAGGCGGCCTCTGGTCGAGGATGAGCCTTGGCCAGAAGCAGCTGATCTGGGCGTGGGGCTTCCTCGCGGTTCCCCTTCTCTTCTACGTCGTCATCCGTTTCTGGCCGACCTTCCAGGCGTTCTACCTGTCCGTGACGGACTGGAGCATCACGCGGCCCGCCTCCTTCGTGGGCCTTGAGAACTATAAGAGGCTCTTCGCCGACCCGCTCTTCTGGCAGGTGTTCCGCAACACCTTCCTTTACCTGATCATCGGCACGCCGATCAGCCTCCTGATCTCGTTCGTCGTGGCCTATTACCTCGACCGGGTGCGGTTCATGCACTCGTTCATCCGTGCCTTGTATTTCCTGCCGTTTCTCACGACGGCCGCCGCGATGGCATGGGTCTGGCGCTGGTTCTACCAGCCTGTCCCTATCGGGGTGATCAACGACTTGCTCGCGAGCTTCGGCATCCCGCAGCAGCCGTTCCTGCGCTCGACCACGCAAGCATTGCCGGCCGTTCTCGCACCGGCCATCTGGTCAGGCCTCGGCTTCCAGATCATCATCTTCCTCGCCGGTTTGCGCGCCATTCCCTCGACGTATTACGAAGCCGCACGCATCGACGGCCTGTCGGAGGGCGCGATCCTGCGCAAGATCACGATTCCCCTGCTGAAACCGACGCTGGTCTTCCTGGTGGTGTTCTCGTCCATCGGCTTCCTGCGCATCTTCGATCAGG
Organism: Microvirga sp. 2MCAF35; assembly: GCF_052115545.1. Classification (NCBI taxonomy): domain Bacteria; kingdom Pseudomonadati; phylum Pseudomonadota; class Alphaproteobacteria; order Hyphomicrobiales; family Methylobacteriaceae; genus Microvirga; species Microvirga sp. 2MCAF35. The sequence continues at coordinate 108,906 of NZ_JBFRGW010000009.1, read as the reverse complement.
TCTACAACATCAACACGAACGATCCCGGCGGCCCGCTGAACTCGACGAAGCCCCTCGTACTGATGATCTACCAGACGGCCTTCAGCTCCTACGAGATGGGATACGCGGCGGCCCAGACGGTCGTTCTGTTCCTGATCCTGCTCGTGATCTCCCTCGTTCAACTGCGCATCATGAGAGACCGCTGATGACCCAAGCCGCATCGTCCCAAGGGTCTCTGCCCACGCCCCGTATCAGGCCCGGCCGGATCGTCGCCTGGACGCTCCTGTTCATCGGCGGCGTCATCATGATAACGCCGCTCCTGTTCATGCTCTCGACCTCCCTCAAGGATGCCTCGCAGGTCTATGACCTGCGCGTCATTCCGGCGGCGCCGACCCTCGACAACTACATCGAGATCTTGGGCGATGGCCGCTTCACGCGCTGGTTCGTCAACTCCATGGTCGTGGCGGTGATCGTCACGCTCTCGAACGTGTTCTTCGACAGCCTCGTCGGCTACACGCTGGCGAAGTTCAGGTTCCGGGGCCGGTACATCGTGTTCATCGCCATCCTGTCGACGCTCATGATTCCGACCGAGATGCTGGTGCTGCCCTGGTACCTCATGGCGAGCCAGTTCGGATGGCTGGACAGCTATTGGGGCATCATGTTCCCGGGCATGATGACGGCCTTCGGAACCTTCCTGATGAAGCAGTTCTTCGAAGGCGTGCCTGACGACTTCCTGGAGGCGGCGCGGATCGACGGCCTGAACGAATTCACCATCTGGTGGAAGATCGCCATGCCGCTCGTGACCCCTGCCCTGTCGGCGCTCGCGATCTTCACGTTCCTCGGCAATTGGACGGCCTTTTTCTGGCCGCTCATCGTGACCACGAGCGCGGAGCTCTACACATTGCCGGTCGGCCTCTCCAGTTTCGCCGTGGAGCAATCCATCCAGTGGGAAAAGATCATGACGGGCGCGAGCATCGCCACCCTTCCCACCCTCGTGATTTTCCTGTTCCTCCAACGCTACATCGTCCGAGGCGTGATGCTGGCCGGACTTAAAGGCTGAAGCCGATGAATGCAGGCACCTTCAACGACACGTCCACCTTCCCGGATCCGGTCTACAAGGAGACCGTTCTGCGTCCCCTGTTCGACGGCGCGAAGGATCATCACGTCGAGGGCTTCCGCCTCATCGACCGGGCCCATCTCGTCATGCTCCACGAGACCGGAATCCTGACGATCGAGCAGGCACGTCCCATCGCCCAGGCCCTCGAAGACATCGACCGCGAGGTCGATGTCAGCACCCTCACCTATACGGGCGAGGTCGAGGATTTCTTCTTCCTCATCGAGAAGCAGCTTCGCGCCCGCCTCGGGCCCGACCTCGCGGGACGCCTGCACACGGCGCGTTCGCGCAACGACATCGACCACACCCTGTTCAAGATCGGCCTTAAAGATCGCATCGACCCGCTGCTCGAGCGCCTGGTGCATCTGGCCGAGACCCTCGCATCCGTGGCGGAGCGGGAAAGCAGGACGCTGATCGTCGCCTATACTCACGGACAGCCGGCGCAGCCGACCGTCTTCGGCCATTACCTGTCCGCCGTTCTCGAGACCCTGCTGCGCGACATCGCGCGCCTGGAGGCGGCGCGGGACATCGTCGACCGGAGCCCCATGGGCGCCGCCGCCATCACCACGAGCGGCTTTCCCATCGACCGCGAACTGATGGCCCGTCTGCTCGGCTTCAGCCGTCCCCTGCAGAACTCCTATGGCTGCATCGCATCCATCGACTACATCACGTCCACCTATTCGGCCATCGAGCTGATCTTCCTGCATCTCGGCCGCTTCATCCAGGATCTGCAGTTCTGGACGAGCTTCGAGGTCGGGCAGGTCTACGTCCCCAACGCGTTCGTGCAGATCTCGTCGATCATGCCGCAGAAGCGCAATCCCGTTCCCATCGAGCACATGCGTCACCTCTCGTCCCAGACCGTCGGCCGGGCGCAGGCGATGCTCACGATCATGCACAACACGCCGTTCACCGACATGAACGACAGCGAAGGCGAGAGCCAGGGCTTCGGCTACGGCGCCTTCGAGAGCGGCGGTCGTGTCCTCGACCTCCTCGCCGCGCTGGTTCCATCGCTGCGGATCGATGCCGATCGGGTGCGCCAGAACATCCGCCGCAGCTGCATCACCGTGACGGAACTCGCCGACAGCCTCGTTCGCCTGGAAGGGCTGTCCTTCCGCGAGGCGCACGAGATCGCAGCGGAAGTCGCCCGTGCCGTCGTGGCCATCGGGGGCGATATCGCGGCCGATGGCTATGATGCGTTTCAGCAGGCTTTCCGGCGCTGCGCGGGCCGCGAGACGAGCGTCCAGCCGGACCGCTTCGCCGAGATCGTCTCGGCGGAGAACTTCGTCGCCGTGCGCGACCGGTTCGGCGGACCGGCGCCCAAGGCGCTGTCCCAGGCCATCGCCGGCTACAACCAGGACATCTCGGCGATCTGCACGCGGATGCAGGACGCGCAAAGCCGCGCCCAAGCCGCCGTGCAGGACCTTCAATCCCGTTTCAACGCACTTCTTGGAGCCCGCTAATGGCGACCATCGAAATCGATCGCCTCGTCAAGAGATACGGGCAGACGGCCGTCGTGCACGGCATCGACCTCGCGATTCAGGACGGGGAGTTCGTCGTGCTGGTCGGCCCTTCGGGATGCGGCAAGTCCACGACCCTGCGGATGATCGCCGGCCTGGAAGAAATCAGCGGCGGCGAAATCAGGATCGACGGGCGCGTCGTCAACGACCTGCAGCCCAAGGACCGGAACATCGCCATGGTGTTCCAGAACTACGCCATCTATCCGCACGTGACGGTCGCCGACAACATCGCCTTCGGCCTCTATCGCTCGAAGCTGTCGAAGAGCGAGAAGCGCGCACGGGTGGAACAGGTTGCGCAGACCCTCGGCCTCTCGCATCTGCTGGAGCGCCGCCCGTCGGCCCTGTCGGGCGGTCAGCGCCAGCGCGTCGCCATCGGACGGGCCATGGTCCGCGATCCCGCGGCGTTCCTGTTCGACGAGCCCCTGTCCAACCTCGATGCCCAGCTGCGCACCCAAATGCGCATCGAGATCAAGCGGCTTCATCACCGGCTCGGCGCCACGTCCGTCTTCGTGACCCACGATCAGGTGGAAGCCATGACCATGGCGGACCGGATCGTCGTCATGCGCGACGGCCGAATCCTGCAGGTGGGCTCGCCTCTCGAGATTTACGAGAAGCCCGTCGACGTATTCACGGCGCGCTTCATCGGTAGCCCGACGATGAACTTGTTGCCGGCCTCGTTGAAGGAAGGCCATGCGAACCTGTCGGCGGGCGGCTCCGTCAAGGTCCCGTCCGTCTCGGCGACGTCGCCCGAGATCCTGGTCGGCGTCCGCCCTCAAGACTTAACTCCCGCGACATTCGGCGTTCCGGGCCTCGCCGTATCGGGCACCGTCGTGGTCGTGGAAACCCTTGGCTCCGAGACTCTGGTCCATATCGAGAAGGGGAACCAGACCGTCATCGGTTCGGCGCCGGGACGGCAGATCCCGAAGATCGGCGAGCAGCTGACCCTGCATGCCCCGACGGAGAGGCTGTACTACTTCGACAAGGCGACCGAGAAGGCATTGGCCGCCCAATGACCGGAAGAGCCTCTGAGCACAACAAGGTCCTGTGCCTTGGCCGGATCTATTGCGACATCATCTTCACCGGCCTGCGCGACATGCCGGTGCTCGGACGCGAACGCTTTGCTGACGACGTGACGGTCGTCGCAGGCGGCGGCGCCTATATCACGGCGGCGCATCTCGCGTCCCTCGGGCGGCCGTCGGCCCTGCTCACGCGTCTCGGAACGGACCCTCTCTCGCGGGGCCTCGATCCGGAGCTTGAAAGCAGCGGTATCGACCTCGCGTTCATCGAGCGATCGCGTGATGCCGGCCCCCAGCCGACCGTCGCCCTGGTGAAGGACGGCGAGCGCGCCTTCGTGTCCCGGCGCGCCGGGACCTCCCGGCCGGCCTCCCTGGAGAAGGCGCTCGCGGCACCCGACATCGCCCATCTCCACATCGCGGAATTCGCCACACTGAAGGACAATCCCGATGTGATCGCCATGGCGAGACAGCACGGCCTGACGATCTCGCTCGATCCGAGCTGGGACGACGAGCTCATCCGCCGCGATTCCGGGTTCTTCGAGACCTGCGCAGGCATCGACGTCTTCCTCCCGAATGTCGAGGAGGGAGAAGCGCTGACCGGTGAAACGTCGACAGACGCCATCCTGTCCGCGCTGCAGAAGCATTTTCCCCTGGTCGTGCTGAAGCGCGGAGAACACGGCGCCGTGGCATCCCAGGGCTCGAACTCGGTTTCGGCAGAGGCGTTGCCCGTCACCGTGGTCGATACCACGGGAGCAGGCGACGCGTTCAACGCGGGCTTCCTGCATTCCTGGCTCGATACGGCCGACATCGAAAGAAGTCTGGCGGCGGGGATCAGAGCCGGGGCCCTCTCCGTCCAATCCCCGGGCGGAGCCCCGCCGCGCCGGTCGTAAGGCGCGCTCTGGCAGGCTGAGCCGTATGCGCTATCTGCTGTCGGGACAGGGCCATCGTGCCCATCCTCTCGGCAAGGACGATCCATGCGGATGCGAATTCTCAGTTGCGTTGCGGGCAGCCTTCTCTCCCTGACGGCCTGCAACACGGTGACGCGCGGGACCATGGAGGAGGTGACCATCAGCGCCAGCCCGGCCTCCGCGCGGATCCGGACGTCGCTGGGGCATAGCTGCCCCCGGTCGCCCTGCGTCGTGAAGGTCGACCGGAAGGCGGAGTTCACCGCCTATGCCGAGGCGCGCGGATATCGGCCCGGCTCTCTGGAGATAAAGTCCATTCTCACGGACAAGGCGGCTCCCGGCGTGATCGGCAATGCGGTGCTTCCCGGCGGTTCGGTCGGGCTGGTGCTGGATGCCGCGAACGGCGCCATGCTGGACCATACGCCCAATCCTGCTCACATCCAGCTTGTGCCGATAGGCCGGGCCCGGGGCCGCTGACCGGAGCGGAACTTAGCACTGCCAAGCTGGTTGACCGCGTGTTCGGTAGGTAAAGTTCGATGTCACGTTCGCTTCCTCGCCTGATCCTCTGGGGAGCCCTGATCCTGGTGTTGGCGGCGGGCGGCGCGCTGGCCTACATCTCTTCCGGCATCTACGACATCGCCGCCACCAAGCAGCATATAGCGCCCGTCTATTGGGCCCTCACGACCGCGCGGCGCCAGTCGATCCGGGCTCGCGTCATCGGCGAGACACCGCCGTCCAACCTGACGGATGCAAATGTCGTCGCAGCGGGACTTTCCCTCTACGACCAGCATTGCAGGCAATGCCATGGCGCGCCCGGCCTTCCGCCGGATGCCATCGGCCTCGGCATGATGCCGGCGCCGCCGAACTTCGCCCAGATGGGCCGCGACCTCTCGGCGCCGGAGATCTACTGGGCCATCTCGAACGGGATCAAGCTGACCGGGATGCCCGCCTGGAAGTTTCGCCTGACCGAGCCCGAACGCTGGGCTCTCACCGCATTCGTGAAAGCCTCCCTGAACCTGACGCCGGCCGAGTACCGGGCGCGACGGGAGCAAGCGGCGGGCGAGAGTGAGGAACAGCCCAAACCGCGCAAACCCGAGGCTCCTTGGGATCCGAAAGATGCAGTCCAGCGGGGCCGCGTGGCGATCCTGCAATATGCGTGCGAGACCTGCCATGTCATTCCCGGAGTCAGGGGCCCCGACGCGCATGTGGGTCCGCCGCTGGCCGGTATCGCGGGGCAGGTCTACATCGCAGGCGTCCTGCGGAACACGCCGGATCACATGATCGAATGGCTGCGCAATCCTCAGCAGGTCGACCCGCTTTCCGCCATGCCCAATCTGGGCGTCTCGGAGAACGATGCCCGCGATATCGCGACCTATCTCTACGCGCTGCGCTGACGAGACAACTTCCGCAGAAGCCGAGTGCATCGAACGCAAAAGTGGGAACCGGTTTTGCGTGAAAAGATGCACAAAGACAAAAACCTAAGTCATCGGACGTGGCTTTGAGGTCACGTCCGATGACTTAAGGCTGCAGCGTGTAGAGATAGGTCGCGACATGCCTCGCCTCGTCCCGGGAGATGCCGGTGACGGGCATGGCCGACTTGGGGTCGATGGAGCGCGGGTTCTCGATCCACCGGATGAGATTGTCGGGCGAGTTCGGGACGACGCCACCGACATAGATCCGTGCCGCATAGGCCTGAAGTGTCGGGCCGACTCTGCCCTGAGCGCCTGAAGCACCCGGAATGACGTGGCAGCCGGCGCAGCCATAGCGCTGCGTGAGGCGAAGGCCGAGATCCGGATCGCCGCCGGTGAGCGCAATGGCGCGGGCGCGGGCGTCCCGGTCAGACTTCACCCGATACGCGGCATAGACGCCGCCTCCGACCAGGAGGAGCAGGATGAGGGCACATGAGCCCCAGAGGAGCAGGGCGCGGATTCGCCTGCCCATGCGCATGCGGCGCGGACGCGCCTCAGAGCTGTCGGAGATAGGTTGCCCCTCCCTGGAGTGCGAGGCTGCTCCCATCCGACGGACGCTGAGCACGATCCCTGCCAACCGGATGGCGACCGGGACCGCCAGCAATGCCAGAGTTCTAGGACGCCGCATGAGCATGTCTCTCCCTCCGGTGCCAAGGCCGCGCGAAGGAGATACCCAGGGCTTTCATCGCTCGCATCCCTGAAAGACGAGACCGGCAACCCCGTGCAGGAGAATAACGACCGTGAACAGCAGCGCGATGGACACTCCGATGAGCGCCACGAAGCGGTGCGGGCGGCCCGCTCCCGTCGAGTCCGCCTGGGACGTTGGCGCCGCGGCGGCGTAGCCGCGCCAGGACAGGAAGCCGCCGAACAGGCTCAAGATCGCCATGGCGAGGGCGAAGACGGGAATGAGCGGCACCTGATGGGCACAGACCCACGGCACGGCCGCGTAGGCAAACTGCGTGTTGATGAGCCACGCGAGAGGACCGATGAAGATGCCGGCCGATGGAATGCCGCGGGAGAGCCACGCCGTCATGATCTCACCACCATCTCGGGAACCAGTAGATGATCACGTAGATCGGCGGCCACGAGGCCACGACGAAATACCAGTAAAAGGCGTTGTCGCCCACGTCGGAGAAACGCTTGCCGTGGCCATGGCCGGTGAACATCAGCACCGTGAGGACGATGGTGTCGCCCAGATCCGTCAGAACATGCAGCGTGTGCAGGCCGAGAAGGAGCCACACCACGGACCCATAGGCATTCTGGTCCCACCGCACGTGGAGCGTGCCGAACTCGAACACACGGATGACCAGCAGGGCGACGCCGAACAGGCTCATGATCACGAGGTTGCGGCGGGTCTTCGCGAGATCCTCTCGCTCCCCGTCCCTCTTGGCGCGCTGGTTCGGCCAGATGCTGGCGAGAAGCACGATGCTGAAGAGACCCGACCAGAGAAGATCGGGCGGCGGCGCGCTCAGCGGCCAGTTGCCGTTGATGAAGACGAGGTAGAAATACATGGCCGCCGCGATGGCGAAACCCATGCCTTCGGCGACGGCGAAGCCCACCGTTCCCCACCAGATCGGGCTACGCGGGCCATAGGCGTAGCCCGGCATGTGCCTGGCGCTCATCACGACCCGGTGCGGCAGCATGGCGTCATCGGGCTGAGGCCCCAGAGTCATTTCTCGTCCTCCATGTTCGGCTTCGGCCAGAACCAGCCCATGAGCGCCAGCGCGAGGGGAACGCTACCCCACACGAGGGCCCAGGGCGTGAACATGGAGCCGATGAACAGGATCGTCGTCGCGATCGCCGCCATGAAGGGCCAGATCGAGGGTTCCGGCGTGGTCTCGCGCAGATCCGCGCGGCCGTCAGTGACCGTTGTGACGATCTGCTCCCGGTTCTCGACGCTCAGGCCGGCGACCACCGGCAGACTGCCCCGGTTGGCCCAGAGAGGCTCGCGATTCGTGACGACAGGAATCCGGTCGAAGTTCTGTGGCCGGGGCGGAGACGCGGCCGCCCATTCGAGCGTGCCGGCACCCCAGGGATTGGGGCCGGCGACAGTGCCGCGGCGCGCGCTCGACACGATGTTGTAGAGGAAGAGCACGAAGCTTGCGAAGAACAGGAACGCCCCGAAGGATGTAAAGAGGTTCAGGTTTCCCCAGCCCATCTCCGGCAGATAGGTGTAGACCCGGCGCGGCATGCCCATCAGGCCCAGGATGTGCATGGGAAAGAAGGTCGCGTTGAACCCGATGAAGGCCAGCCAGAAATGCCACTTCCCCAGCCGCTCGCTCATCATGCGGCCGGTGAATTTCGGGAACCAGTAGTATACCGCGCCGATGAGCGGGAACACGTTGCCGCCGATGAGCACGTAGTGGAAGTGCGCGACGACGAAGAAGGTATCGTGGACCTGGGTGTCGAGCGGCACGGATGCGAGCATGATCCCGGACAATCCGCCGGCCACGAAGATGAAGAAGAAGCCCATCACGAAGAGGAGCGGCGCGCGGAAGACCGGCCGTCCGTCCCACAGGGTTCCGATCCAGCAGAAGATCTGGATGCCGTTCGGGATGGCGATGAGCATGCTCGATGCGGTGAAGAAGCTGGCGCCGAGCTGCGGCAGGCCGGTGGTGAACATGTGGTGCACCCACAGGCCGAAGGAGAGGAACCCGGTTGCGATGAGCGACAGCACGAGAGCGATGTAGCCGAAGGCCTGACGCCGCGAGAACGTGACCACGATGGCGGAGACCCAGCCCGTCGCGGGCAGGAAGATGATGTAGACTTCCGGGTGGCCGAAGAACCAGAACAGATGCTGGTAGAGGAGCGCATCGCCGCCTTCCGCCGGGTTGTAGAAATGCGTGCCGACAAGCCGGTCCATCATCAGCGTGGCGGAGGCCGTGACCACGGCCGGCAGCGCGAAGATGATGACGAAGGAATTGACGAGCTCCGCCCAGACGAAGAGCGGAATGCGATCGAGCGTCATGCCGGGCGCGCGGAACTTGAAGACCGTCACGATAACGGAAATCGCGACCGCGATGCCCGACACTTCCGTGAAGGTGATCATCTGGGCCCAGAAATCCGCCCGCTTGCCGGGAGAGAATTCCGGGCCCGAGAGCGGCACATAGGCGAACCATCCGACATCCGGACCGATGTTGAGGACGAAGGCCACCCAGATCATCAGCCCGCCGATGAGGTAGACGTAATAGGCATAGGCGTTGAGGCGCGGGAAGGCGATGTTGCGGGTGCCCACCATGAGCGGTACGAGATAGACCGCGAAGGCCTCTCCGATCGGCACGCCGAAGAGGAACATCATCGTGGTGCCGTGCATGGTGAAGAGCTGGTTGTAGAAATCAGGCCCCATCAGCCTGTTCTCCGGCAGGGCCAGCTGCATGCGCATGAGGATGGCGGACAGCCCGCCCAGGAACAGGAACAGGATGGCCGTGGCGATGAAGCGGCGGCCGATGACCTTGTGATCCACCGTCGACAGGGCGCCGATGATGCCCTTGTCCGTGCCCCACGTCTTGGCCAGGCGCGCGGTCAGCTCCGGGCCATCCACCTGATCGTCGCGCAATTCGTCGGGGCTGATAGGCGCATCGGCCTCGCTCCGCACGCCAGGAAGACCGCCGCGTTCGCCCGTGGCGAGACGCGAGATTTCAGGAACGGCATCGAGATCGTCTGGTGTGATCGCCCGGGTCACTTCAGCCCCTCCAGATAATCTGCGAGAGGCTGCACCTCATCGGGTTCGAGTTTGACGGCCGGCATGTTCACGCCCGGCTTGATGCCGTGCGGATCGAGGATCCAGGCCGCGAGATTGCCCCGCGTCGTCTCCAGCGTCCCGGCCGCGATGGTCCGGCGGCTTCCCACATGGGTGAGGTCGGGCGCCACCTTGCCGCCCGCATCCGTGCCACGCACCTGATGGCACATGACGCAGGGCTTGGAGAGAAAGATCTCCATGCCCCGCTGACGATGGGAATCGCTTGGCGGAATGGCGGATGACACCTGCCGGTCGCGCCAGCGCTCGAAATCCTCCTTCGTCTCCGCAACGACGAGCAGGCCCATATGGGCGTGCTGAAGACCGCAGAACTCCGCGCATTGCCCGCGATAGAGGCCGGGGCGGTCCGCCTGAATCTGGATCTGGTTCTGCCGCCCTGGGATCAGATCCATCTTGCCCGTCAGACTGGGAACCCAGAACGAGTGGATCACATCCCCGGCTTCGAGCTTGATCAGCACCGGCTCTCCGACGGGAACGTGGATCTCGTTCGCCGTGGTGAAGACGCGGTTCGGCTGAGCATCTTCGTAGGTGACTTCCCACCACCATTGCTGTCCGTTCACCAGCAGCGTCAGGGCGCCATCCTTGTGGGCGAACAGCACCTTCTGCGCCGCGTAGCTCAGGCCTGTCAGGGACATCACCGTCACGAGCGTCAGACCGACGGCAATGGAGGTGGTGACGGTCATCCGTCGTTCGGTTTGCGGATCCGTCGCCAGCGGATCCGCGTCCGCAGGTCGCCTCCTGCGCAGCGACAGGAGAAGAGCGATCATGGTGAGGACCCACACCGTGCCCAGAATGGCGAGGAAAACCCAGAACATGTCGGCGAGCGTGCGTGCGGCCGGACCCTGCGCATCGAGCGCCGATTGCCAGCCCTTGCAGCCTCCGAGAGGCAGGACCGCAAGCAGGAGAAGAAATGAACCAACTCTTCTCATCTGCGCCTCATTGCGGCATCTGAGCGGAGGGCGGCGTCTGTCCACCGTCGATCACTTGGCCGGGCGGCCTGCGCTGCTCGGCCGGTCCCGGGCTCATGTCGTCCTTGCGTCCGGGCGCTGCCGCCTTCGGCACGTTGCGGCCCATGGAGCGCACATAGGCGGCGATCTCCCAGATCTGCTCGTCCGGCACCTTGCCGCGGAACGACGGCATACCGTTCGGACGGCCTTCGCGGATCGATTGGACGATGTTCTCGATCTGCCCTCCATAGGTCCACATGTCGTCCATCAGCGGCGGCCCGGAACCGCCGCCGCCGTTGCCGTGGCAGCCGTTGCAGTTGAACCATGTATAGAGGCGCTGGCCCTGTGCGATGTGATAGGCGTTCTCCTCGTATTTCGCGCCCGTGCCGGAACGCTGTTCGACGGGACCGCTCGGCCCCGGGGACAACGGCACCAGAGAGACCTGCTCCTCCGTCTCGTCAGTCATGGACTTGGAACGAAATTCCCGCTCCTCGCGCTGGCACGCCGCGAGAGCAAAAACGGTCACGAAAACCGACGCGGCAACGGCTTTACGGGAGCTTGAACACATGCAGCGTTCCTCCCTTGGCCGTGACGTTCTTCAGATCACGCATGGCATTGACGAAGCCCAGCGCGGCGGTTCCGTCGCGCGGGTCGAGATCGCCCGACACGATGGATCCGGCCCATCCGCCGACGCCGGACAGGATCGCCACATATTGCCTGCCGTCGGGCCCGCGATAGGTGGTCGGCTGCCCGACGATTCCGGATGAGGTCTTGAACTGCCACAGCACTTCGCCGGTGCGCGCGTGCACGGCTTTGAACCAGCCGTCCATGGTGCCATAAAACACCACGTCGCCTGCGGTCGCGAGCGCGCCGCTCCAGACGGGAAAGCGCTCATTGATGGTCCAGAGCTCCCTGCCCTGCCTGATATCCCAGGCGGAGAACTCGCCCATGTGGCCGCCGGGCCCGGGGAACATGCGGATCTCCGCGCCGACATAGGGCGTTCCGGCGATGTAGTTCGGCTCCGTGCTCTCCCAGTCCATGCACAGGTTCACATGCGGGATATAGAGGAGCCCGGTCCTGGGGGAGAAGGCGCTGGGATTCCAGTTCTTCGCGCCTGACGCCGCCGGGCAGATGTCGCGAATGACGCGATGGTCCACCGGATCCTTGTCGGGACTGTATTGAATTTTTCCTGTCTCGACATCGACGCCCGTCGCGGCCGTGAGCGCGTGAAAGGGGTGTGCCGACAGCAATTCGCCGTTCGTGCGGTCGATGACGTAAACGAAGCCGGTCTGCCCCGGATGCACCAGCACCTTTCGGAGTTTCCCCTCCCACTCCATGTCGAGCAGGATCGTCTCGTTGTTGCCGTCCCGGCCGTGGAGATCGTGAGGCGCGATCTGATAGAACCAGCGCGCCTCTCCCGTATCGGCGTCGCGGGCGAAGATGCCGGCCGTCCATTTGTTGTCGCCGGGGCGCGGGTTCGGATTCCAGGGGCCGGGATTGCCCGTGCCATGGTAGACGAGGTTGAGCTCCGGATCGTAGGAGAGCCAGCCCCAGACGGTGCCGCCGCCCTGCTGCCAGCCGTGCGCCGGCCATGTGGCGACGCCGAGATCCTTGCCCTTGTCGCTGTCGTAGAATGGCTTGAAGTTCGCTCCGATCTTCACGTCCTGATCCGGACCCGTGCTGTAGGCCTTCCAGACGCTTTTGCCGGAGTTGATGTCGAGCGCCTCGATCCAGCCGCGAACGCCGAACTGGCCTCCGGACACGCCAACGATCACCTTGTTCTTCACGACGAGGGGCGCCATCGTCATGGTCTCGCCCCGGTTGATGTCGCCGAGCTTTGTTTTCCAGACTTCCTCGCCTGTCTCGGCATTCACCGCGACTACGTGGGCGTCCAGCGTCGTGAAGAAGAGGCGACCGTTGACGAAGGCGGGGCCGCGATTGACCACGTCGCAACAGGCGACGCCCTGCGCGGCGGAAGCGGGCTTGGGATTGTACTGCCACTTCAACGGCGCCCCGGGCTGGGTCAGATCCAGGGCGTAGAGGATGTTAGGATAGGGCGAGAGCACATACATCGTGCCGCCCACTACGAGCGGAGCGGCCTCCTGCCCCTTGTTGACCCCTGTCGAGAAGGTGAAGGCGACCTGCAGGTTCTTCACATTCTCCGTGTTGATCTCGGACAGGTCGCTGAAGCGCGTGGAAGCGTAGTTCTTCTGCGGGATCGTCCACTGCCCGTCCTCGGGCTGAGCAGCGAAGGATGGAACGGAAGGCTGAGGTGGATCCGTTTGGGCCGACACCAGGGAGACAGGCTGAAGAACCAGCAGAATGGCCAGAACGAGGGCAAGACGAGCTCCACCCAAAGGGTCCTCCGGAACGCCTGGACGCACCGCATCAAAGGCGGCTCGACTCTAACCGTTCAGCTTCATCGATGTTCCCGAGGTTGTGATCGCCCTTCCAGGGAACCTCAGCGCCAGACCTGCCAGACCGGGACGCCGTATTCGTTGGAGGCCCAGACGAGAATGAGCGCACCCACGGCCGCCAGGATCCCGATCAGGACCAGCGTGACCAGGAATCCCGGGTCGCGGAAAATGAGGAAATCCTTGCGCAGCGAGCTGGCGCGGGGCTCTGCCATGGTCGGTCCCGAAGAGATTCGTGCTATGGAGGCAACCGCAAAGCGAACGTCGTGTTCCACCCGTTGGCCCGACCGAGTCCCGAGGAGGACAGAATGACATCGAAGCCGTGCATCGTTCTGGGCGTGCCGGTTCAGGAGGGCGCCGGCCGGCTCGGCTGCGACATGGGCCCGAGCGCCTTCCGGACCGCCGGCCTCCTGACCGAGCTGCAAAACCTCGGCTATCAGGTGGAGGACCGGGGCAACATCGCCCCCGGGCCGCTCCGGGACCTGCGGCATCCCAATGCCGCCATCAAGGCGCTGGCCGAGACCGTCGCCTGGACCGAGGCCATCGCCGAGGCGGCCTACCGGGCCAGCGGCGACGGGATGCCGATCTTCGCCGGCGGCGACCACAGCCTCTCGGCCGGCTCGATGACCGGGCTTGCCCGCCGCGCGGCGCAGGAAGGTCGCGAGTTCTTCGTCCTGTGGCTCGACTCGCATCCGGATTTCCACACCCTCGCCACGACCACGAGCGGCAACCTGCACGGCGTGCCGATGGCCTATGCCACGGGCCGTGAGGGCTTCGATGGCTATTTCCCGCCGCTCACCGCCCCCATCAAGCCGCAGAACGTCTGCATGATGGGCATCCGCAGCGTCGATCCCGCGGAGCGCTCCGCGCTGCAGGACGCAGGCGTGACGGTCCACGACATGCGGTCCATCGACGAGAACGGCGTCGTGCCGCTCCTCGACGCTTTCCTGAAGCGCGTGGCGGCGGCGGACGGCATTCTCCACGTGAGCCTCGACGTCGACTTCCTCGACCCTTCCATTGCGCCCGGCGTCGGCACCACGGTTCCCGGCGGTGCGACCTTCCGCGAGGCGCACCTCATCATGGAGATCCTGCATGACAGCGGTCTCGTGGGAAGCCTCGACCTCGTCGAGCTCAACCCGTTCCTCGACGACCGTGGCCGCACGGCCCTGCTCATGGTCGATCTCGTCGCGAGTCTGATGGGCCGGCGGGTCCTCGACCGGCCGACCCAGAGCTACCGCTATACGCCGAGGATCGGGTGAACCGATCGACAGCGGCAGAGCTTTCGGTCACTCGTGACTCTCGCGGTAGGCTCCGCGATGGATCGCGTCGAAGCCGCGATCCGTCAGCTGGATCGTCCCTGAATCGGGCACGGTGACATACCCGAGATGGGCCAGTTCTGACACGGCTACCGCCACTGTGGGATCCGTGCCGAAATGCGCGTCGAGGGTGGCCATGGTGAGGCGCGCGCCCGGCCTGCGGTGCGTCTCTCCAATATAATCGAGAATGTCGCATGCGGTCTGGCTCAACTCCATTGGCGTATCCCTCGAAGCTTTGAGCGCCCTCGCTTCGCCGGATCAGTCATCCGCCCGCATCTTGAACAGATCCGGATATTGGCGCGGTTGAGAGCGGAAGTATTGCGGCGGCGCCTTGACGGCCGCGCCGAAATGCGCGGCGGCGTGCCAGGGCCAGCGCGGATCGTAGAGGATCGCGCGGGCGATGGCGATCAGATCGGCGTCGCCCGTGCCGAGGATCGACTCCGCCTGCACGAAATCCGTGATGAGACCCACCGCGATGACGGGCATTCCGACCGGTTTCACCGCGCGGGCGAGCGGCACCTGATAGCTCGGCCCCACAGGGATATTCTGCCCCGGCGTCAGCCCGCCGCTCGACACATGGATCGCGCTGCAGCCACGCGCCTTCAGGGCTTTGGCGAATTCCACCGTCTCCTCGATGGTCCAACCGCCTTCGGCCCAGTCGGTGCCCGATACGCGCACCGTCACCGGACGATCCGCCGGGAACGCGGCGCGGACGGCATCGAACACTTCGAGCGGGAAGCGCATCCGGTTTTCGAGGGAGCCGCCATACTGGTCGTCGCGCCGGTTGGACAACGGGGACAGGAACTGGTGCAGCAGATAGCCGTGGGCCGCGTGGATCTGCACGGCCGCGAGGCCGAGACGTCCGGCGCGCCGCGCCGCATCGGCGAAAGCGTCGCGCACCCGCGCGAGGCCATCCCGGTCGAGCGCCTTCGGCGCCACCTCGCCTGTTCCGTGCGGAACCGCGGAAGGAGCCTCCGTCTGCCAGCCATTGGCATGGTCGGGTGAAATCTGCCGGCCGCCTTTCCAGGGAACTTCCGTCGAGGCCTTGCGTCCGGCATGGCCCAGCTGGATCGCGATCGGCATGTCGGACCAGCGCCGGATTCCGTCGAGCGCGCGGCGCATGGCGGCTTCGCATTCATCCGAGTAGAGACCCACATCCCCATAGGAAATCCGGCCCTCGGGCGTGACCGCAGTCGCCTCGATGGTCAGGAGCGCCGCCCCCGAGAGCGCGAGCTGGCCCAGATGGATCAGGTGCCAATCGTTCATGCAGCCGTTCTCGGCCGAGTACTGGCACATGGGCGCGATGACGATCCGGTTGGCGAGTTCGAGGTCTCCGACCCGGAAGGGCGTGAACAGCTTCGCGTGCGACATGGGCTGCCTCTCGGTTGCAGATCGATTGTCTTCGTCAGGAATTCAGCAGCTCTGAAAGGCCCATGCGGGTTTCATCGCCTGAGATGAAGATAGGCGGGATCGAAGTCGCCCGCCACCTGAAGGGCTTCCCAGTCCGGGATGTGGAGCGTGCCGCCGTGCAGGGCGATCAACCCTTCGCTTCTCAGGTCCTGGACAACGCGGTTCACGTGAACGGTCGAGAGGCCCAGCGCGTCACCGAGTTCGCTCTGGGTTATGGGCAGTTCATAGCCGCTCTCGCCTGCAAGCCCGACCGCCTTCAGGCGCACTTGAAGCTCGCAGAGGAGGTGCGCGATGCGCTGATAGGCCGAGCGGCGCCCCAGGCCGATCATCCATTCGCGAAAGATGGCCGCGTCGATGAGGGTATCCCGCCAGAGGGCGCTGGTGAGACCTGGGTGCTGCTTCAAGAGATTGCGCAGGCTCTCGTGCGGGATGAGGGCGACGCTGCTCGTCACAAGCGTACTGATGCTGTGGTCCATCACGGTCAAATGGAGGCTCTGCAGGTCGGGAATGTCTCCGGGAATATAGAAACCCATGATCTGCCGCCTGCCGTCGGAGAGGCCCTTGTACCGGCAGACGAACCCGCTCAGGACAAGGCAGCATTCCGAGGGCCTGTCCCCGTCACGAACGATATCGCTGTCCGCCTCGAAGACCCTGATGACCATAGGCAGGTCAAGGATCGCCTGTCTCTCCTCCTCGGACAGGCGGACGATGCTGTCGAGCTTCCACAGCATAGGACTGATGTTGGCCTGTTTGTGCATGGCGAAGCTCATCATAGCACCTCCAGCCCTATCGGCAGAGTACGATAGTGCAGCCTCGAGCTGGCAATGGTCACCCGCGTCATGCCCACATCTAGGCATTTCCAGATTGTTAATGCGTGCGCGAAGCATTCTGTTGCGCCCCACGGGGAAATCTGCGTCGCGGCCTAGTTTCGAGGAACAGGCGCTCACCTGCCCCAACTGCAACGGCGTGCTGTCCAAGGTCCGGGGCGCCAAGCCGCTCCGGTTCCGCTGTCAGGTCGGACATGCCCGGACGGCCGATATCGTGGCGAAGGAGCAGGAAAACGCCGTGGACGAGGCCCTCAGGACGCCGGCCGTGATCAAGCTCTTCCATCTCGTCGAAACCGATGTCGGTCGGCCGATCGGGCACATCAAGTCGCGCATCCTGTATGGCGAGCTCCAGGACGATGCCCGCCGGGTGATCCGGTCCCTCGGCAGCGTCGACCGCGAGATCGATGCGAAGACGGCGCTTGAATTCTCACCCGGCGTTCGCTGCGTGATCGCGTTTACGCTCAACCAGCGATCCGCTCTGCTGGGGCGCGCCCAGCCGGCGGACCGGTCCGACGAGGACGACCAGCCCGAGGGGCGCCTTGCTCCCTTCTGAAGATTAGGCTTGACCGGAACCGCTCCCCTGTTCTCCATTTGGCCGTCGAGCGCCGCCGCAGGCCCACCATCCAGCCTTGAGGATCCGCATTGGACTGGGACAAGATCAGACTATTCTACGAAGTCGTCAGCGCCGGGAACTTCACCCGTGCCGGCGAGAAGCTCGGCGTCAACCAATCGTCCATCAGCCGCCAGATCAGCGCCCTCGAACACGAACTGAAGGTCCCGCTCTTCCACCGCCATCCTCGCGGCCTAGTGCTGACGGAGCATGGCGACGTGCTCTTCAGGGCCGCGCAGGACATCCGCCTGCGCCTGGAGGAAACGCGCCAGCGCCTGACCGAGACCAGCGAGCGGCCCGCGGGCGATCTCCGGGTCACGGCGACCGTGGGCATCGGCGGTATCTGGCTCGCCCGGCGCATCACCGAATTCATCGATCTCTATCCCGAGGTACGCATCCAGCTCATCCTCACGAACGACGAGCTCGATCTCGCAATGCGGGAGGCGGACATCGCGATCCGCCTGCGCCTGCCGGCCCAGCCCGACCTGATCCAGCGCCGCCTCTTCACCATCCAGTACCACGCCTACGCGGCCCATACGTATATCGAGCGCTGCGGGGAGCCAGAGACCATCGCGGATCTCGACGATCACTCCATCCTCTGTCTCGGCGGCGATCAGCCGTCCTTCATTCTCGACCTGCATCGCCTCACGACCCTGGGACGCAACCCCAGGGACCCTCGTCCGAGCCGGCTCGTCGTCAACGACAGCCTGGCATTGCGGCAGGCGATCGAGAACGGAGCCGGGATCGGCATGGCGCCGGACTACGCGATGAGCGCCAATCCGCGCGTCAAGCAGGTCCTGCGCGACGAGGAGATGCCGACCCTCGACAGTTATCTCGTCTATCCGGAGGAGATGCGCACCGTGGCGCGCGTTCAGGTCTTCCGCGACTTCCTCGTCTCCAAGGCGCAACGCTGGGACTTCTGAAACGAGGCCAGATGCTCTTTCTTCGGGCTGTCGCGTCGTTCTTCGTGGGAGACCGGATCCATTCACATGCTTCACCCGTTGAACAGCGCATCCTTCCGAGCAGGGCCGCACGACGGCCAACCTCATTTTCTCCACGATTCTTAGGCTACCTAACCTTTTCCCAGAAACCCTCAGGACATCATTCCAATGTCACGGTCCGTTCTCGCTGTTCTATCGATTGCCGTCGGCCTTCCGTTCCTGATCCTGCTCGCTCTCGTCTCGTCGACGGGGGTCAGCTCAAGCGTGTTCACGAGCGCCGTCGGCCTCGTGATCATGTCCGTGTTCCTGATGTTGGTGGTTTACGAGATCAAGCGGATCGTGGATCTGCCACCGGACGCGCATTGAAGATTTCGCGCTCTCTAAAAAGAGCATCGTGCGGTCCTGGAAGGCCGCACGATGCTTTTCGTTTTTACTTCTGCGCATGATACGCTGAGGTCGTCTCTCTCAGGAGAGATGATTCAAGCCGCGGCCCGCGACCGGTTCGGATGCTCTTCGGCCGTAGCATTCTCCAGAGCCATCAGCAGAACGCCGATGTCTTCGTTGAGAAGATTGATGGCATTGCGCGCGTATTCGCGAAAGTCCTGCCTGATGGCCTCGGCCTCGGCATCCCACAGGCAGTCCTCATACTCGGCATCGTAAAATGCGCGAGCAACCAGCTCTACTTGATAATCCATTGATGCCCCACTTCACCATTCAGGTGATCTTGTTTTCGCATTAGGCCCGCGGCGCGAATACGCACTTACATTTATTATTTCGCTGGTCCGCCGCAGGGACGTATTAGGCTTACCGTCCGCCTCGACTGATCCGCAACTCGCCACATGAGCTACCCCCAAAGAAGTAGGCCGCCTCTCGGCGGCCGCTCATGATAGGAAAAATCGCAAGATTCAGCCAAATGCGATCGCAAGGCCGGCACTTATTCTCACTCTCCCGCGGCCAGAGCCCGAACATTATCCTGTGCAAGATCGAAATGTCCGGTCGCCCAGATGGCGGCCTGGGTCCTGTTGGAAGCCTTCACCTTCCGCAGGATCGCCTTGATATGCACCTTTACCGTGGCCTCCGCCACACCAAGTTCGCGTGCGATCACCTTGTTGGAGGAGCCGCGTGTCAGGCAGCGGAGGATCTGAGCTTCCCGCTCCGACAGCTTGTCGAGAAGCGCCGGGTTGACCGGCGTGCCGGCACCGTCATGGGTAAGATGCGCCCGGCCCTGCCGGGCCTGTTCCAGAAGGGCCAACCCGATCGAAGCCGGGATGTAGGTTTCACCGAGAACGACGATTTCGAGAGCCTTGACCAGGGCGTGCCGATCCATGCTCGTCGGGCAGAACCCGTCCATGCCGGCGCTGCAGAGTTGAACGGCGGTGTCCGGATCCATCGTATCGGCCAGGACGACCACGCGCGAGAATGGATGCTGCGCCTTGAGCGTTTCCACCATGGCGGCGAGTTCCTCGTTCGACCGACTCTCGCAGACGAGGAAAAGCGCCGGCATCGTGTCGTCGAGCGCCGGCAGGTTCGACGGATCGTCGCACGACATATCCGTCAAGGCGAAGCGCGTTCCGGAAAGGATGTGGCTGATGCCGGTGCGAAGCAGGAGATTCTGACAGATCAGGACCGTGGCGACGTTCTGGAGCGGATCCTGCGCAACGGCAAGAATCCGCTCATTGTAGACAACATCGTGTCTCATGTGTGCGAGCCCCCATAGTTCAGCGGTATATCAAGCAGGATCCTGACACCGTTCGCATGCAACACGAGGCGGAAAGCCTTGGTCGAAAGGAGCCGGACCCTGGAAGCCGATCCATCACTGGACCGAGCGTGGCAACAACAATCCCTACAGGCATTAGTTCCTTGAGACTACGGCCCCCGAAGGGGTAACTCTTCGTCCTGGCAAAGGCCCGAAAGAGAGCCCTGCTCCATCCGACATGACACGCGGCCGCGCGCCGTGCCCCCTCCGTGGAGCACGAGAGACAGGTGTCGCCCATCACTTTTCATGCATTGATTTTCAATGCGCGGCTGAGTTCGCGAACGGACGGATCGCCGAGGCTGCATCCGGCCTGTTGCGAGGAAACATGCATCGACAATCGCCGAGTCGGCTCCTGCGAGAGCCAACAAACTCTGCCATCGATCGACGATCATTCCGGCTGGGCGTGATCTTCCAGAGCCTGGATGAGCTCCATGCACTTCGCGGCGACGACTGCCGACACCTTCGGATCACCGTGATAGTGCCGCATGGCGACGGCATTCGCCTGCTCGAACAGGTCGGTCAGGTTTCCGGAAATGAAGGGTCGTGAGCTTGGAAACTCGAAGGTCTTGGACTCGGAGCGGGATTTTGATTTCGATGGACGCTTCGGCTCGAACAGCGTCAGCACTTCGCACCGGTCGGCAATCTTCTTGAGATCCTTGAACGCGATGATCTCCGCCATGTCCTACTCCACGCAACGCATTGTGCCCCGCTTTATCCTCTTCCGACGCAAAGGTCATGGGGCCTGCATCGAAAACGAGCGGTTCTTGAAAAGCGTTCCAGAGAATAATCATCCGGCCGGAGAAAGTGACCGGTCTCTTCGGGGTTACGTCCGTATTGTGAGACGACTGATCTCGGAATTTCTGCCCATCGATGGCTGATGAGCGCAGGATTGCATGCTCACCCCGCTTCGTTGCCTGTCATCCCTCTCATGAACGGCTGGGCCCTCTTCCCATCGGGATCCCCGGCACGGGGCCGGTGATGACGTCGGAGGGCATCGTTCCCGCGGCGAAGTGACGGTGGAGTCCCATCCCCGATCACCGCTCCCATGAATGCCGAGGCCCTGCAGGCCGTCTTGCGCCGTCGACGCTCCAGGCGCCCGGTCCGGTGAAAACGAAGAGCAGGAACACGAAGCAGAAGAGCACCGCCGCATCGCCGCCGTTGAGCGCCGGATAGGGGCTCTTGGGAGCATGGAACATCCAATAGGCCACGGCCATCTCGCCGGCGAGCAGGAAGGCGACGGGCCGGGTGAACAGGCCGATCAGGATCAGGAACCCTCCGACGAGTTCCAGGATGGCGCCGATCCCGAACAGGGACAGGAGCGGCGGCGTGCCGCCGTCGGGAGGGGCCGGGAAGCCGAACAGCTTCTGCGTTCCGTGCTCCATGAAGACCAGGGCCGTGACGATCCTCAGGACGGCCAGGGCATGAGGCGACCAACGGTCGAGGGTAGCGAACATGCGAATGGAAACCTTCTGCTTGTGATCGGACCACCGAGGCAAGCTCGGGTCTCTGTCGACCGGGTTATAAGGCAGATGACACGGACGAACATCGTTTATCCCCGAGGCTCCTGCCCTTTATCTCGAGCCGAACCAGGATTGTTTCAAGATTACTGCTGCTCACGCTAAATTGAGGTTCCACATCCCGCGCATGAGACGATCCAACCTTGCCCGGAGAAGGATTCATGTCAGCTTCTCCTGACAGTCCGTATCATCCATCTTCCCCTCACCCTGGGAGGCTGGCTCGTGAAACTCTCCCCTCATCCTGAGGAGCAGCCGTCAGGCTTCGTCTCGAAGGAGGATCCAGAGAGCACGGGAGGCACCCTCGTCCTTCGAGACGGTCGCTACGCGACCTCCTCAGGATGACGGCTCAGGGAGGGCCGATGATGAGGCCGGACGGCGACGGAACGGAGGTCGGGATGGGTTTCAGGCGTCTCAGCATGGTCGGGGCTCTCATGGCGGCATCGCTCTGGCTGCCGGGCTCCGCCGCCAGGGCGGAAACGGACGTGGACGTTGCGCTTGTCCTCGCCGTGGATGTGTCCCGCTCCATGGATCCGGACGAGCAGGAGCTCCAGCGCCAGGGCTTCATCGACGCCTTCCGCTCGTCCCAGGTGCACGACGCCATCAAGAATGGCATGGTGGGCCGGATCATCGTGACCTATTTCGAATGGTCGGGCGTCGATTATCAGCACGTCATCGTGCCCTGGACCGTCATCGACGGTCCGGACGCTGCCGTGAAGTTCGCGGACACGCTGCACGACACTCCGATCGGCCGCCTGCGGCGGACATCGATCTCGGGCGCCATCGACTTCGGCGCGAAGCTTCTGGATCAGACCGGGGTCGAGCCCATCCGCCGCGTGATCGACATCTCGGGCGACGGGCCCAACAGCAGCGGGAGGGATGTCGTCGCAGCCCGCGACGAGGCCGTCGCGAAGGGCATCACCGTCAACGGGCTTCCCATCATGCTCAAGCGTCCGACCGGCTTCGGCGACATGGAGAACCTCGACCTCTACTACAAAGCCTGCGTGATCGGCGGAGAAGGCGCGTTCGTCGTCCCCGTACGGGAGCGTCATCAATTCGCCGACGCCATCCGCACGAAGATCATCCGCGAGATCGCATCGCTCCCAAGCTCATCGCTGATCCAGACTGTCCAGGCAAATCCTCCCATCACCTGCCAGGAAGGCGAGCGCGGGATGTATCGCTGGGACCGGAACTGACGCCGTAGATCGGGAACATCCACCACCACGTCATCACCGGCCTTGTGCCGGTGATCCCGATCGCAAGATCGCGGCGCTTAGAGCAATCGGGATGGCCGGGACGAGCCCGGCCATGACGTCGGAGGGCCGATAAACTCCATAAGGATGACAGCAGGTCTTCAGCCAAGCTCATTCCAGAGTGATGCCCGCCGTCCTGATCACCTTCTCCCACTTCGTGCCTTCCTCCTGCATGTAGGCGGCCATTTCGGCGGGGGAGCTCTGGAGCACGTCGATGCCGGCACCGATCAGCTTGTCGCGGATTTCCGCATTGCCGATGACCCGGCGATAGGCGTCGTTGAGCTTGGTGACGATCTCGGACGGCGTACCGGCCGGAGCGACGAAGCCCTGCCAGGCCCAGGCCTCGAAACCCGGTTGAACGGCCGCCACGGGCGGCACGCCCGGCAGCCCTGTGAATTCCTTGGGCGAAGCGACCGCGATCGCCTGGATCGGGCCGGAGAGCTGCGAGCGCGCGGTAGCGAAATCGATGAACATCATGTCCACCTGCCCGGCCACCAGATCCTGCACGGCGGGTGCGGCGCCCCGATACGGCACATGGGTGAGCTTGATCCCGGCGCCCTGGCCGAGCAGCTCGGTGGCGAGGTGGAACGGGCTGCCCAATCCCGGCGTCGCGTAATTGATCTTGCCGGGGTTCTTCTTCGCCTCGGCCACGAGTTCCTGGACCGATTTCACCGGCAGCTTGTTCGTGTTGACGAGAAGCACCAGGGCAAAGCGCCCGGTCAGGGAAATCGGCGTGAAGTCCTTGTACGGGTCGAAGGACAGCTTCCGGTAAAGGGTACGGTTCGTCGCGAAGGTCGCCGTGTCGCCCAGGAGCAGCGTATAGCCGTCGGGCTCCGCGCGCGCCACCGTATCGGCCCCGATATTGGTGCCGGCGCCGGGCTTGTTCTCGATGACGAATTGCTGGCCGAGCTGCTCGCCCATGGCGCCGAAGACGAGGCGGGCGAAGAAATCCGTTCCGCCGCCGGCCGCGTAGGGCACGATCACCCGCACGGGCCTCGTGGGGTAAGCGGATTGCGCGTAGACGGACCAAGGCGGCAGGGTCGCGGCGGCGGATCCGGCGGCCAGGGCCTTGAGGAGGGTGCGGCGGGTCGGATTCATGGCGTACTCCCGATTATCAGTCCCGTTATGGAATTCATATGCCCGGCGGGAGATAGCGTCGCCCTTTGCTGCCACCAAGCTCGACCTAAGTCGGGGCTGACCGCACGACCGGACCTGTTTTTTACCATTCCGCCTGAACATGACGGCACCGCCTGCATTCTCCTCTTGAACACGAAAAGCTTCGCCAAGACAGGAGACACCTCTATGGGCGTGAAAAAAGAAGAAGACGAACTGGTCGATGCCGGCTCGGAATATTCCTTCCCAGCCAGTGACCCGCCTTCGTACATGGGCGGATCGGCCGTTGCCGGTCCTCCCCCGCAGAAGGAGCCGGCGCGGGAGCCCGTGAACACGGCCGTGTCCGATCCGGAGGAGGTCAAGCCGGTCTGCGACACTCCGGAGGCTACCGATCCTGCCCAGGCAGGAAGGGCCCCCAACCAGCCATCCGGCGGCAAAAATCCTTAGACTCCTTCTCTTGCCCATCTCTGGCGTGGCCTATCACAAGGCCATGCCAGAGATTGCGGTAGAAGCTTCCAATCGATTGCCTGATCTTTCATCCTGCCTTCATCTTGGCAGTGGCATCTGCCATGAGCGACCCTAAAATGGTCCGTGATCCCCTCCGGGATCGGCGAAGGATTTCGAGAACTGGCCCCGGCAGGGCCGCCTCAAGGAAGTGATCTGCACCGATGGTGACCACCCGCATTCCGACGACACCGTTTTCCGACCAGCGTCCCGGCACGTCCGGCCTGCGCAAGAAGGTCACCGTCTTCCAGCAGCCCCGGTATGTGGAGAACTTCATCCAGTCGATCTTCGACACCGTCGAGAACAAGGACGGCTCGACCCTGGTCATCGGCGGCGACGGGCGCTTCTTCAACGAATCCGTCGTCCAGACCGCGATCAAGATGGCGGCCGCGAACGGCTTCGGCCGCGTCCTCGTCGGCCAGAAGGGCCTGCTGTCGACGCCGGCCGCCTCGTGCGTGATCCGCAAGCACAAGGCCATCGGCGGCCTCGTGCTCTCGGCCAGCCACAATCCGGGCGGGCCGGACGGCGATTTCGGCATCAAGTTCAACATGTCCCACGGTGGACCCGCACCGGAATCCTTCACGGAGGCCGTGTTCAAGCGCGCCAGCGCGATCACCGAATACAGCATTGTCGATACGCCCGACATCGACCTCGGCACGATCGGACATAGCAAGGTCGCCGCAATGACGGTGGAGGTGATCGATCCCGTCGCCGATTACGCCGAGCTGATGGAGCTGCTGATCGATTTCGACGCCATCACCGAGTTGTTCCGCTCCGGTTTCCGCATGCGCTTCGATGCGCTGAGCGCCATCACGGGACCCTATGCAAAAGCCATTCTCGAAGGCCGCCTCGGCGCCCCGGTGGGAACAGTGGTGAACGGCGAGCCGAAGCCCGATTTCGGCGGCCACCATCCCGATCCGAACCCGGTCCACGCCCATGACCTCATGGATCTGATGTACGGGCCCGACGCGCCCGATTTCGGCGCAGCCTCCGACGGCGACGGCGACCGCAACATGATCGTGGCGAAGGGCCTCTTCGTGACCCCGAGCGACAGCCTCGCCATCCTCACGAGCCATGCCCATCTGGCTCCCGGCTATGCCGGGGGCCTTGCCGGCGTGGCCCGCTCCATGCCGACGAGCCGCGCGGCCGACCGGGTGGCGGCGAAGCTCGGCATCAACTGCTTCGAGACGCCCACGGGCTGGAAGTTCTTCGCCAATCTTCTGGACGCGGGCCTCACCACCCTGTGCGGCGAGGAGAGCGCGGGCACGGGCTCGAACCATATCCGTGAGAAGGACGGCCTCTGGGCCGTGCTGCTCTGGCTCAACATCCTGGCCGTGACCCGGAAGCCGGCGGACCAGATCGTGCGCGAGCACTGGGCCACGTTCGGGCGTGACTACTACACGCGCCACGATTACGAGGAACTCGAGACCGCGCCGGCCAATGCGCTGATGGATGCCTTGAGGGCGAAGCTTCCCAGCCTGCCTGGCCAGCGCTTCGGCGACCTCACGGTCCAATCCTGCGACGACTTCGCCTATACGGATCCGGTCGACAAGTCCGTGACGCCCAAGCAGGGCATCCGCATTCTCTTCGCGGAGGATGCCCGCGCCGTGTTCCGCCTGTCGGGCACCGGCACGTCTGGCGCGACCCTGCGCGTCTATCTCGAGCGCTTCGTGCCGAATGCCGACCGGCACAATCTGGCGACGGCGGCTGTTCTCGCTCCCGTTGTTCAGGCGGCGAACGAAATCGCCGAGATCGCGACCCGCACGGGTCGCGACGAGCCCAGCGTCGTGACCTGAGATCTCTTAGTAGATTTCCCAAAGACCCGGCGTCGCCAGTTCCAGAAGGTGGCCGTCGGGATCCCGGAAATAGACGCTGGTCCCACCTCGGGACCATGTCGTCCTGCTCTCGATGGGGATATCTCGCTCCTGGAGTCGTTTTTCCCACGCGGCCAGCTCATCGGCTGAAACGGCGAAGCCGATATGCAGCGGTCCCTGCCCGTCATGGCCGGGGATCGTCCCGCCGGGCGTCGACATGTCCTCCCGCGACGCACCACGCAGGAAGAGCAGCAGCACGCTCTTCCCGCCCACATCCAAGGCGCACATGCGCTGGTTGCCGAACAGCATTCTCAGGCCAAGGTCCTCCTCATAGAAGGCTCGAGCGCGGGACAGGTCGTCGACATAGAGCGCGGTCTCGAGGACGGCATTCAGCGTGGGCATATCTGGCCTCGTACAAAGCTCGTTGCCTGCATTTTGTTCACGGACGCCTTGTCCATGTCCAGTTATCCTTGGAAACCGCAGATTTCAGAGCGGCGAAAAATTGGGCAACGATGCTGACCTTTTGGTCTTGAAACAGGCTTTCCGACCCCTTACTTCTTGCAGTGCAACACGGCGATTGGCGTCGCCGCGTTGCTGCCCTTCTTGGGCGTTTCCTCCCTAAACTTCGGGCCGTTGGCAACAACGGCCTTTTTTCTTGCCTGAAGCCTGGGGTTTGAAGCGCTTCAGAACCGGAACATCCCGGAATCCCGAAGGTTTCTCCTGCATCGGAGCCCGGGAGAGTAAGATGTCCACCCGTTCAGACAATCATCACGCCGACATTCCTCCGACACGGACCGTCGAGCCCATGGATGCGCCGCCCCTGACCAAGGGCTCGACGACCGCGCAGCTGAAGGGCGACATCGACAGCGGCCGCACGGGCGACAAGATCCGGGCCTTCGATCCCGGCCTCTCTCCGCTCGGCACCGACGACGAGGCGGCCGGCACTCCTCCGACCCCGGCGCAGGTCGATCGGGCCCGTCATCAGGAATCGTCCGCGCGCTGGAAGGAGGGCGCCGAGAAGGACAGCTACGCCCATCAGGATTCCCGCAAGGCGCTCTATGCCTTCGTCGGCTTCATCGGCCTCGTGCTCGTCCTGTTCGTGGGCGCCGTCTCGATCTTCTGATCGGCTGCTCTCTTTCTAGAAAGCGCATCGTTCTTCGCGCTAAAGCG
Organism: Microvirga sp. 2MCAF35; assembly: GCF_052115545.1. Taxonomy (NCBI): domain Bacteria; kingdom Pseudomonadati; phylum Pseudomonadota; class Alphaproteobacteria; order Hyphomicrobiales; family Methylobacteriaceae; genus Microvirga; species Microvirga sp. 2MCAF35. Next base: position 81,560 of record NZ_JBFRGW010000009.1, on the reverse strand, counting down.
GCGCCACGCTGTCCCGGATCACCAGCTCCGTCTCCAACCGAATCCGCTTGGGCGACGGCCGCCCCTGCAGAAGGTCGATCAGGGCCGATGCCGCGGTCTGCCCGAGTTCCCGCCGCGGCTGCCGGATCGTGGTCAGCGCCGGCTCGGCCACGGCGGCGAACTCGATATCGTCGAACCCCGCCACCGAAATATCCCTTGGGACGCTGAGGCCGGCGGAGAAGAGGGTGCGCATCAACCCGATGGCCATCTCGTCGCTGGTGCAGAACACGGCCGTGGGGCGGTTGGCGCGCGCCACGATGTCCTGCCCTGCTTTCACGCCTGTCTCGATGGTGTAGTCCCCCGGAATGACGAGGGCCCGATCGAACGGGAGATCGGAGGCCGCCAATCCGTCCTGGAAGCCCAGGAAGCGCTCTCGTTCGAGGACATTGCTTGCCGGGCCGCTCACATAGGCAATCTTGCGGTGGCCCAGGGAAGCCAGATGCCGGGTCATCCGGCAAGCCGCAGCGCGGTTGTCGATTTCGATCTGCGGAATGTCGGCACCGGGAATGCTTTCGCAGAGCGCCACGAGCGGGATCGTGATGCGGGCCGGATTCCCCTCCCCTGCGCGGGTCTGTCCGAACAGATGGCCGTTCAGAAGGATGGCGCCATCCACACGGCCCGCCGCCGTGAAGGCGGCGAAATGCGCCTCCTTCTCAGGCGAGCCATCGAGATCGCTGATGATCATGCCGTAACCCGCCTCAAAGAGGGTTTCCTCGATGCCGCGCAGGATCTTGGAGAAGAAGGTGTTCGCCAAATCAGGCAGAACGACCAGGACCATATAGGTCTTCTGGGAGCGCAAGGTGCGCGCGGCGGGATTGGGCACATAGCCGGTCTTGGCGATGGCCTCCAGAACCCGCGCTCGAGCCTCGGGCGAGACCCGCTCCGGGGTTGCAAGAGCCCGGCTGACCGTTGCGGTCGAGACATCGGCGAGCTTGGCGACATCCTGGATCCGCGCGGCGCGGACCGAAATGCCCTCATGCTCCGGCCTGTCCTTGTGCCCGATGTCGTCCATGGCTCCCCCTACCTTGGTTCTGTTTGACAGAACCCGGGGTTTCGGTAAAGTTTCATGTAATCGATTACATGGGGCCGTTGCCGTCCCCTGCGATAACCCTAGATCGTCAATTGTCCCGACAGAGGACGAAGCCGATAATCCAGGAGGAAACGAATGCCGGTCCACGCCCTGTCCAGCTGATCCACGTCGCATATCCTTCGATGATCGTCTTCCCATGCGGGAGCGAGTGATGCCGCTCATCTGGAGCTGTTTATGGAATCCGTTCTTCGCGCCGAGAACATCTCGAAATCCTTCGGACCCGTCGAGGTCCTGAGTGGCATTTCGCTGGATCTGAAGCCCGGCGAGGTCCATGCGGTTATCGGCGAGAACGGGGCCGGCAAATCGACCCTGATGCGGATCCTCTCGGGCCATATCGCGGCCACGAAGGGCAGCCTGCACCTGAACGGCCAGCCGATCACCTTCTCCGGGCCCGTGGATGCGGAGAGCCATGGCATCGTTCTCGTGCACCAGGAGATTCTGCTCGCGCCCGACCTGACGGTAGCGCAGAACCTCTTCCTCGGCCGGGAGATCAAGCGCTTCGGCTTCGTCGACGACAAGGCCATGCGCGAGCAGACGCGGTCCATCCTGCATGAACTCGGCACCCGGATTGATCCCGACCGTGAGGTCGGCCGTTTGTCCATCGCCGACCGGCAGTTGGTGCAGATCGCCCGCGCGCTGCTCGTGCCGCACAAGGTGGTCGCCTTCGATGAGCCGACCGCGGTGCTCACGCCCATCGAGGCCGAGAGCCTGTTCGAGATCATCCGCAAGCTGCGCTCCCAGGGCGTGGCGGTGCTCTATATTTCTCACCGTCTGAACGAGGTGAAGGCGGTTGCGGACCGGGTCACGGTGCTGCGCGACGGTCGCCACGTGGCGACCCGCGATATCGAAGGCCTGGAGCCGCTCGAAATGGCGCGCCTCATGGTCGGCCGCGACATGTCCAAGCTCTATCCGGAGAAACCGGCGACCGCCTCCGACCAGCCCCTTCTCACCGTCCGCGAAATGGCCGTGCCCGGCTATGTGGAGAACGCCTCCTTCACCCTGCACCGTGGCGAGATCCTCGGCTTCGGCGGCCTGATCGGAGCAGGCCGCACCGAGCTGTTCGAGGCCCTGGTCGGCCTTCGTCCGGGCCATGGCACGATCACCCTCGACGGCAGGCAGGTTCATTTCCGCGACGCCCGCGACGCGATGGCCGCCGGCATCGTCTATCTTTCCGAGGACCGAAAGGGCAAAGGCCTGCTGCTGCAGCAGAACCTTCGCGTGAACCTGACCCTGGCGGCCCTGGAGAAATTCAGCCGTGGATCGTTCCTGAATGGGGGCGACGAGGAGCAGGCGCTCGACAAGGCGATCAAGGATTTCGACATCCGCACCCGCCGCCGTGACCTTCTCGCCGGACAGCTCTCCGGCGGCAATCAGCAGAAGCTGCTGCTCGCCAAGATGATGCTGGTGGAGCCGCGCATCGTCGTCATCGACGAGCCGACCCGCGGCGTCGATATCGGCACCAAGGAGCAGATCTACCGCTTCATCGCCGCGCTGGCTGCCGAAGGCCGCGCCGTCGTCGTCATCTCGTCCGAAATGCAGGAGCTGATCGGCCTGTGCCACAGGGTCGTCGTGATGCGCAATGGGCGCGTCGCGGGCGAGGTCGCCCAGGCGGACCTGTCCGAGGATTCCATCGTTTATCTCGCCACCGGCGTCCATGAAGAAAGGGCGGCGGAAATCGCCGCAGGCCACGCATGACCGAAACCGTGCTTCGCTCCACCGCCGAAAAGCGCCGGCTCAATCTCGACATGCGGGCCCTTTCGCCCTTCATCGCGCTGATCGCGCTCATCATCGCGGGCGCGCTGATCAATCCGGATTTCCTCACCGCGTCGAACCTGCTCAACGTGGTGACGCGCTCGGCCTTCATCGCCATCATCGCGGTCGGTGCGACCTTCGTGATCGCCGGCGGGGGGCTTGATCTCTCCGTCGGCTCCATGGCGGCGCTCACGGCGGGCATCATGATCCTGACCCTGAACAATCTCGGCGGCGGAGACGTGGGAACGCTCGCGCTCGGCATGCTGGCTGCCATCGCCCTGAGCGCGGCCTGCGGCTTGGCGAACGGCCTCATCGTCACCTTCGGGCGCATCGAGCCCTTCATCGTGACGCTCGGCACCATGGGCATCTATCGCTCCCTGGTGATCTGGCTAGCGGCGGGCGGCACCATCACCATGCGCAATTACGATCTGCGCGAACTCTACCGCCCTGTCTATTTCGATAGCATCCTCGGCATTCCGATTCCGATCATCGCGTTCCTCATTGTGGCCGCCATCGGGGCGTTGATCCTCTATCGCACCTCCTTCGGCCGCCATGTGGTGGCGCTCGGCTCCAACGAGGATGTGGCCCGCTATTCCGGCGTGCCGATCTGGCGCGTGCGCACGCTCACCTACGTCATTCAGGGGATCTGCGTCGGCATCGCGGTGCTGGTCTACGTGCCGCGCCTCGGCTCCGCGACGCCGACGACGGGCCTCTTGTGGGAGTTGCAGGCCATCACGGCCGTGGTCATCGGCGGCACTGCGCTCAAGGGCGGCGTCGGCCGCGTGTGGGGCACGGTGGTCGGCGCCGTGATCCTCGAACTCGTCGCCAATATCATGGTGCTGTCGAACTTCGTCTCCGAGTTTCTCGTGGGCGCGGTTCAGGGCGCCATCATCATTATCGCCATGCTCGTGCAGCGGTCAGTCCACCGCGGGCGATGAAACCGGGCTTGAGCCCACCGGACAAGGGACAAAGGGCTTAAAATCAACGCTTCTGGGAGGAATACGATGAAAGCAACGGTACTGAAGATCGCCATGGCGACAGGCCTCATGGCCGGCGTCGCCACCGGCGCGATGGCCCAGCAGAAGAACGTGACGATCGGCGTCTCGATCCCGGCCGCGACCCATGGCTGGACCGGCGGCGTCGTCTATCATGCGCAGGAAACCGCCAAGCTGCTCGAGAAGGGTTATCCGGGCCTCAAGGTCATCGTGAAAACCTCGCCGGACGGCGCGTCTCAGGCGAACGCCCTCGACGACCTGACCTCGCAGAAGGTCGACGCGCTGGTGGTTCTGCCCTTCAACTCCGACGAGCTGACGAACCCCGTCCGCGAGATCAAGAAACGCGGCACCTTCGTCACCGTGGTCGATCGCGGCCTCAAGGATTCGTCGATCCAGGACATCTACGTGGCCGGCAACAATCCGGAATTCGGACGCGTCGCCGGCAAGTACTTCGTCGACAACCTGAAGCAGGGCAACGTCGTGGTCTTCCGCGGCATTCCGACGGTGATCGACGAGGAGCGCGTGTCGAACTTCGAGAAGGCGCTCGAAGGCTCGGGCGTGAAGGTGATCGACAAGCAATATGCCAACTGGAACCGGGACGACGCCTTCAAGGTGATGCAGGACTTCCTGTCCAAGCATCCGAAGATCGACGCCGTCTGGGCGTCGGACGACGACATGGCGCTCGGCATCATGGAAGCGATCCGTCAGGCCAAGCGCGAGGACATCAAGTTCGTTCTCGGCGGCGCCGGCATGAAGGACATGATCAAGAAGGTGATGGACGGCGACAAGATGATCCCCGCCGACGTCTCCTATCCGCCGTCGATGATCTCCACCGCCATGGGCGTCACCGCAGCGCATTTCTACAGCAACGCTCCCATGCGCGGCACCTACGTGCTCAACGCCCAGCTGATCACGAAGGACAACGCCAAGGACCACTACTTCCCGAACTCGCCGTTCTAATCGAATGACGTGGCTCTCGCCTCTTCCACCAGGGAGAGGCGAGGCAACGGCAAGCTGCTCGACCGTCGTGCGGCTTCCCCTTGCCGATTCCTGCCTTCGCTCACGCCACCTCGGGAGTTCACCCATGAAGACCATGAAGGGCCCTGGCCTTTTCCTTGCGCAATTCGCAGGCGACGAGGCTCCGTTCAACTCGCTCGACGCGATCTGCCGCTGGGCCGCTTCCCTCGGCTACAAGGGTGTTCAGATTCCGACCTTCGATCCGCGCCTGTTCGACCTCAAGAAGGCGGCGGAGTCGGACGCCTATTGCGACGAGATCGCCGGAATCGTGCGCTCGCACGGCATGGAAATTACGGAACTCTCCACCCACCTGCAGGGCCAGCTTGTTGCGGTGCATCCCGCCTATGACGAAGCCTTCGACGGGTTCGCGGCCCCTGAGGTGCGCGGCAATCCGAAGGCCCGGCAGGAATGGGCGGTGAACCAGATGCTCATGGCGGCGAAGGCCTCGAAGCGCCTGGGCCTGAATGCCAGCGTCACCTTCTCGGGTGCGCTCGCCTGGCCCTTCATGTATCCCTGGCCGCAGCGTCCGACGGGCCTCGTCGAGACGGCCTTCGAGGAATTGGGACGCCGCTGGAAACCCATTCTCGATGCCTATGAGGACGCGGGCTGCGACGTCTGCTACGAGATTCATCCCGGCGAGGACATCCACGACGGCGCCACCTTCGAGCGCTTCGTCGACGCGGTCGGCGAGCATCGTCGCGCCTGCATCAATTACGACCCGAGCCACTTCCTGCTGCAGCAGCTCGATTACGTCGCCTTCATCGATCTCTACCATGAGCGCATCAAGGCCTTTCACGCCAAGGACGCGGAGTTCAATCCGTCCGGACGCATCGGCGTCTATGGCGGCTACGAGAGCTGGATCAACCGCGCCGGCCGCTTCCGCTCGCTCGGCGACGGGCAGGTGGATTTCAACGCCATCTTCTCGAAGCTCGCGCAGTACGATTACGATTCCTGGGCCGTGCTGGAATGGGAATGCGCCCTGAAGCATCCGGAAGACGGCGCGCGCGAAGGCGCGGAGTTCATCAAGGCGCATATCATCCGCGTGACCGAAAAAGCCTTCGACGATTTCGCCGCCGGCGGAACGGACGAGGCGGCGAACCGCCGGATGCTCGGCATTGACGTCGGCTAAGCGACAAGGGGGCACATATGACGATTGCAGGATCACCGGATCAGAAGCTGAACCGCCGCTTGCGCCTCGGCATGGTCGGCGGCGGGCGCGGCGCGTTCATCGGCGCCGTGCACCGCATCGCCGCCCGTCTCGACGATCGCTGGGAGCTGGTGGCGGGCGCGCTTTCGTCCGATCCGGAACGGGCCAAAGCCTCTGGCGAGGACCTGCTCCTGAAGCCGGATCGCATCTATGGTGATTTCAACGAGATGGCCCGCCGCGAGCGGCGGCTGAAGGACGGCATCGATGCGGTCGCCATCGTGACGCCGAACCACGCCCATGCGGCCGCAGCGCGCGCCTTCCTCAAGGCCGGCATCCACGTGATCTGCGACAAGCCGCTCACGACCACGCGGCGGGAGGCGGACCAGCTCGCGAAACTCGCACGCGAATCCGGCCTCGTCTTCGCGGTCACGCACAATTACACGGGCTATCCCCTCGTGCGGCAGGCCCGCGCCATGGTGCAGGCCGGCGAACTCGGGGCGATCCGCGTGGTGCAGGTGGAATACGCCCAGGACTGGCTCGCCACGCGCATGGAGGAGACCGGCAGCAAGCAGGCGGAATGGCGCACGGATCCTGCGCGTTCCGGTCCCGCCGGCGCCGTCGGCGATATCGGCACGCACGCCTTCAACCTCGCCGAGTTCATCGCGGGCGACGAAGTCACGTCCCTGGCGGCGGACCTGCACACCTTCGTGGAGGGCCGCAGGCTCGACGACAACGCGCACATGATGCTGCGCTTCGCGTCGGGAGCCAAAGGCATGCTCTGGTGCAGCCAGGTGGCGGCAGGCCTCGAGAACGGCCTGAAGATCCGCATCTATGGCGAGAAGGCCGGGCTCGAATGGCATCAGGAGAACCCCAACTATCTCACCTTCTCGCCCCTGGGCGAGCCGCCGCGCACGATCCGCCGCAACGGCTATGGCGCCGACGACGTCTCCCGCGCGGCCTCGCGCATTCCGGGCGGGCACCCGGAGGGCTATCTCGAAGGCTTCGCTCAGCTCTACACGGACGTGGCCGAGCAGATCGTCGCCCGGATGGAGAACCGCAAGCCCAATCCCTTCGCGCTCCAGGTGCCGACCGTGGAGCACGGCGTGCGCGGCGTGCGCTTCATCGAGGCGGCGGTGCGCTCCTCGCAGCGCAAGGCCGCCTGGGTCGCTCTCTAGACTGCCGGGAGCAGGAGGCCGGCCCTGCCGGCCTCCTTGCCTCTTCCCTTGAAATCGTCTCCGCAATCATGACGTATAGGGTCATCGCCCCTAAGCGGATCAGACGATTTCAAGATGGCTTCCACGCATCACCACCATGGCCTCGAGGACCTGAACGACACCCAGAAGCGGGTGCATCGGATTCTGTGCTCCGCCCAGAACCCGCTTTCGGCCTATGAGGTTCTCGACAAGATGCGGGCCAAGGGCGCCGTCACGCCGCCGACCGTCTACCGGTCCCTCGACAAGCTGATCGAGAAGGGGCTCGCCCACCGGCTCGAGAGCCTCAATGCCTACGTGGCCTGCAAGCACCCGCATCACGAGCACGAGATGGCGGCCTTCGCGATCTGCGAGAGCTGCGGTCTCGTCAAGGAATTCACCGATCCGCATATCAGCGAGCGCCTGTCCCATTGGGGCGACGACCATGCGTTCTGCACTAAGAAAGTGACGGTCGAGATCCGGGGCCTGTGCGAGACTTGCGCAAAGTAAAACTTTTCCTCAGGAACTTCGGCCTATAAAGTTACTTTATTACGAGTAACGTTCCCTATAGCAGGCTGTACTTTTGTTCAAACGCCCAGTTCCTTTGGGGAATATGCACAGCTGCAAGCTCCTCCAGTAACGATAGCACATTGTCAGGCGCGAATTTTCCCTATATGAATATGTAGGTTCCGTAATAACAGGAGTGTGGCTCATGAGCACCAAGGCCCTCAGGAAAGAAGAAGAGGACAACCTCCTCCGTCGTGCAGACGATCTGTGCCGTCAGAACAATCTCAGGCTCACGCCGATTCGCGAGCGCGTCTATCGCGAGCTGGTCCAGAGCGGCGGCCCGGTCGGAGCTTACGATCTTGTCGACCGTCTCAGCAGCGAGAAGAAGCGCCTGGCCCCGGTCACGATCTACCGTGCGCTCGACTTCCTGCGCGATGCCGGTCTCGTCCATCGCCTGGCGACCCAGAACTCCTATGTGATCTCTCACGGCCAGCCGGACGTGAACGCGATGAAGATCATGTTCGTCGACTCCAAGACGGGCGAGACCATCGAGGTTCACTCGACCGAGGTCGCGGAAGCCGTGAAGAAGGCCGCCGAGCAGGCCGGTTTCAAGTCCGTCTCCCCCTTCATGGAAGTCGAGGGCGAGATCGCCCACTGATTGCTGAGAAAAAAGGCAGGAACGATTTCGGGACCCTGTCTTTCCGAGCTTCAAACTTAAAAGGCCGGGCATTGCCCGGCCTTTTCTTTTTCTTGACGGATCGGATGCCTTACTCGGCCGCCAAGGCCTGGCGATGGGGATGCGTGTCTTCGGCGCGGTCGGCCCGCACCGTCTCCTTCGAGATGAAGGTGTAGAACATCGGCACCACGAAGAGCGTGAAGATCGTGCCGATCGACATGCCCGAGGCGATCACGAGGCCCATGGAGAAACGAGCCGCCGCGCCCGCGCCGTTGGCATAGAGCAGCGGCGCGACGCCGAGCACCATGGCGGCCGTGGTCATGAGGATCGGGCGAAGACGCACGCGGGCGGCCTCCTCGATGGCTTCACGCTTGTTGACGCCGTGCTTTTCCTTCAGGTCGTTGGCGAACTCCACCATCAGAATGCCGTGCTTGGTGATCAGACCCACGAGGGTGATCAGCCCGACCTGCGTGTAGATGTTCAGCGTCGCTAGTCCGAGATTCAGGAAGATCATGGCGCCGAACATGGAGAGCGGCACCGACATCATGATGATGAACGGGTCGCGGAAGCTCTCGAATTGCGCCGCGAGCACCAGATAGATCACGATGACCGCGAGACCGAAGGCGAGGAAGATCGAGCTTCCCTCCTGGATCTCCAGGCGCGACTGGCCGGCGTAATCCTCATAGAAGCCCTGAGGCATGACCTCCTTCCCGATGGAGCGCAGGGTTGCCAAGCCTTCCGACGTGGTCACGCCGGGCAGGGGCAGCGCCGAGACGGTCGCCGAGTTGAGCTGGTTGAACTGCTCGATGACCGCCGGGGCAGCATCCGTCTTGATGCTGACGAGCGCGGAAAGCGGAACCATGGACCCGTCGGAAGCCCGGACATAATACTCGGCCAGGCGTTCAGGATTCAGGCGGTCCTGCTGCCGGACCTGGCTGACCACGTCGTAGCTCCGGCTGTCGCGGTCGAACTTCGAGATCGGCGCGCCGCCCACCAGGGCGCCGAGCGTATTGCCGATTTCCGAGACCGGCACGCCGAGAGCGGCGGCCCGGTCGCGGTCCACCGTGATGCGGGCGCGCGGGGTCTCGTAGGAGATGGAGTTCTGAACCACGATGAACTTGCCGGACTTCATCGCACGCTGGCGAATCTGCTCGGCCACCTCATAGGCCTGGGACGAGTCGCCGATGGTCCGCAGCACGTACTGGACCGGCAGGCCGTCGCCGCCACCGGGGAGAGACGGCGGTGCGAAGGCGAAGGCCTGCACGCCCGCGTTCTCATTCAGGAGGTTCTGGATCTCCTGCTTGGTCACGGGGCCCTTCTTTTCGCGCTCGCTCCACTCCTTCAGCTTGAAGCCGAAGAAGCCGCCACCGCCGCCGTCGATACCGACGATGAGGAAGCTGTCCTCGATCTCGGGGATCTTCTCGCCCGCCTTCGTGAACTGCTTGGAGAAGGCCTGGGTGTATTCGGCCGTGGCGTATTTCGGCACGTTGACGATGCCGAGATAGGCGCCCTGATCCTCTTCCGGCGCGAGTTCGGAAGAGGTCTTGGTGAACAGGAACGCCGTGGTGCCGAGCAGGACGGCGACGATGACCAGGGTCACGCCGCGGTAATCCAGCGAGCCTTTCAGGCGTCGCCCATACCAGTTCTCGAGCCGCGTGAAGGTGCGGTCGACGAAGGCGGCAAACCGCCCCTGGCCGCCATGCGCCTTCAGCAGCTTCGAGGACATCATGGGCGAGAGCGTCACCGCGATGATTCCCGAGATGATCACCGCGCCTGCAAGCGTGAAGGCGAACTCGCGGAAGAGCGAGCCGGTCAATCCTTGCGTGAACCCGATGGGCGCATACACCGCAGCGAGCGTGACCGTCATGGACACGATGGGAAGGAAGATCTCCTTCATGCCCACGATGGCGGCATCGACGGGCTTGAGTCCCTCCTCGATATGGCGGTGGATGTTCTCCAGCACCACGATGGCGTCGTCGACCACGAGACCGATGGCGAGCACCATGGCCAGCAGGGTCAGGAGGTTGATCGAATAGCCCAGCGCATAAAGGAAGAAGCACACGCCGATGAGCGAGAGCGGAATCGTCACGATCGGGATCAGCACCGAGCGGAAGGAACCCAGGAAGAGCAGGATCACCACCACGACGATGAGGGCCGCTTCACCGATGGTCTTGAACACTTCCTCGATGGAGGCCGAGATGAAGTTCGACGCGTCGTAGACGATCTCCACGCTCATGCCCTTCGGCAGGGTCGGTCGGATCTCGTCGATGGCCTTCGTGACTTCGGCCGCCACGGTCAGCGGATTGGCCGACGGGGTTGGCGTGATGCCGATGAAGGTGCCCTGGCTGCCGTTGAAGCTGACGATGGTGTCCGTGCTCTTGGGTCCGAGCTCCACATCCGCCACGTCGCGCAGGCGCACGACCTGATCGCCCGCCGAGCGGATCGGCAGCATGCCGAAGGTCTCGGGCGTCTGCAGGGTGGTCTGCATGTCGAGCCGGTAGGCCACGTACTCGCTCTGCGTCTTGCCGGGCGCCGCGAGGAAGTTGTTGGCATTGATCGCCTGAACGACATCGCCCGCCGTGACGCCGCGAGCCGCCAGGCGCACGGGATCGAGCCAGACGCGCATGGAGAAGTCGCGTCCGCCGAGAATTTCGGCATTGCCCACGCCGTCGAGCGTCGCGAAGCGCGGCTGCACCACGCGGGTGAGGAATTCGGAGACCTGCTCCGGATTCATCTCCGTGCTGCCGAAGGTGAGGTACATGAGCGCGAAGCTCTGGCCCGTGCCCTTCATGATCACCGGATCCTCGGCCTCGGAGGGAAGCTGCGCGCGCACCTGCTGCACCTTCGCGGTGACTTCGGTGAGCGCCGCGTTCGGATCGGTGTTCAGACGCATGCGCACCGACACCGTGCTGATGCCGAGGCGGCTCTGCGTCGTCACGTAATCCACGCCTTCCGCGCTGGACACGGACTTGGCGATGGGCGTGCTGATGAAGCCCTGGATCAGGTCGGCACTGGCGCCCGTATAGGTCGTCGTGATCGTGATCGTGGTTTCCTCGACCTCAGGATACTGACGCACCTGAAGGCTCATCAGACCCTGCGCGCCGAGCAGCAGGATCAGGAGGCTCACCACCATCGACAGGACGGGGCGGCGGATGAAAAGTTCAGTGAAACTCATGGCTTATGCCTATTGCCCGCTCGCCAGCTTGGACGCGTCGAACTTCGTCACATCAATGGAGTTGTCGATCTTGACCGTCGCACCGGACTGCAGCTTGTTCTGCCCGGAGGCGACCACCTGCTGACCCGGATTGACGCCCGAGACGATCTCGAGAGCGCCGCCGCGGCGGCGACCGGTCTTCACGAAGACCTGCTTGGCGACCAGGACCGCCTTGCCGTCCTTCTGCTCCTCGTCGATCGTGTAGACGTAATCGCCGTAGAGGCTGGCGATCACGGCCGTCTGCGGCACGGTCATGACATTGGGCTGCTCCGGCAGGATCACCTCCACATGGAGGAACTGGCCGGGAAGGATGGTGCCATCCTTGTTGTCCTCGACGAGAGCCTGAACAGAGACGAGCCGGGTCTTGGGGTCGACGCGCGGGTCCTTGCCGATGATACGGCCCTTAAACGGGAGATTGCCCTCGGTGGTGCCGAGATGGATCTCCTGGCCGAGCTTGACCTCGCTGGCGCGCTGCTCCGGCACCGTGAAATCGACCTTCATGGAAGACAGGTCCTGGAAGCTCGCAATGACCGTTCCGGGCTGCAGGTACTGCCCGACATCGACCCGCGGAATACCGATGACGCCCGAGAAGGGCGCCTTCAGGGCCTTCTGCTCGATGGTCGCCTGCAGGCGTGCGAGGCGGGAGCGTGCCGCGGCCAGCAGGGCGCTGGCCTGGTCGAGATTGGCTTCCGTACCGTAGCCGCGGGTCGAGAGCGTCTTGGCGCGCTCGAAGCTGCTCTCGGCGGTCTTGACGTTCGCCTGGACGTCCTGGATGTCCGCGCGCTCGACCGAATCGTCGAGCTGGACGAGGACCTCGCCCTGGCGAACGTTCTGGTTCGCCTTGAACTTGATCTCGCTGACGATGCCCGCCGTCTCGAAAGCCAGCTCGACACCGTTGGCGGCCTTGGCCGTACCGATGGCGCTGATGCTCGGCGTCCAGGTCTTGGCCTCGACCTTGGCAGCCGAGATCACCTGCGGCGGCTGCTGCATGGTGGCGAAGAACTGGGTGATCATCTTGTCGCGGAAGAAGTTGAACCAGATCAGTCCGGCGCAAAGTCCGATTGCAAGAATAAAGACGAAAGCAACTACAATGCGCCGTTTCATAGGCTTTTTCCGAGAGTTAGGGCTCATTCCTGAGAGCCCTTGTACGACTATGGTGGGTGCGGCAACAGCGTACTTTACCTTGACGCCCATGCCGTGAGAGGGAATTTATATACCGGCTGGACGGTTTAGTTGCAAGTGCGTCCGCGCACAAGATCAAGAGATGTAGATGCTGTTTCCCTGTACCAGAGGCCGCAAGAGTTCACGCGAGAAGATCCTCGACGCGGCGGCGGAACTCGTCGCCGAAATCGGCGCCGGCCGGCTCACCCTGGACGCCGTTGCCGAGAAGGCCGGCCTCAGCAAGGGCGGGCTTCTGTACAATTTCCCCACGAAGGAAGCCCTGTTGCAGGGCATGATCCAGCGCATGATCGACCAGGTCACGGCCGAGAAGGAAGCGCTGCGGGAAACAGCCGAGCCCGGGCCGAACCTGGAAGCGCGCGTGGTCACGAAGACCCTGCTCAACATCTGCTGCGGCGGCAAGATGCAGGAATTCGCCACCGGCATGATGGTGGCCACGGCCGAGAACCCCGGCCTCCTCGACCCGGTCCGACAGGTGATCAGCAATACCTTGAAACAGCTGAAGGACAATTCGGACGATCTCGACGCCGCCCTGCTAGGCTGGCTCGCGACTGAAGGTCTCAGCAACCTCGAGATGCACAATCTCAGCCCGTTCACGGATGAGGACCGCGACCGGATCGTGAAGGCCATCGACCGGGTCGTGGTCAAGGGCATCGCCGAGTAGAGATTTCTGCCCGTCTCAGGCGATCCAGGACGGATCGCCCAGAACCTCGTCCGTATGTTCGCCGAGGCGCGGCGAGGGCCGGTCGGCTGCCATCGCCTGCCCGTCCATCACGATGGGAGAGCGGACGGAGGGGATGACCCCGCCTTTGGCCGCCTGCGATGGCAGATCGATCTTCATGCCCCGGGCGATCACCTGCGGGTCGTCGAAGACGTCCGCCACCGTGTTGATGGGACCAGCCGGGACACCCTGCCCTTCCAGGGCCGAGAGGAGGTCCTCGCGGGTGAACTTGAGCGTCAGCTCGGTCAACAGGGGCACGAGTTCGGCGCGATGGCCGACGCGGCCCGCATTGGTCCTGAAACGCTCGTCCTGCGCCAGCTCGGGCTGGCCCAGCACCGACACGAAACGGCCGAACTGGCCGTCATTGCCGACCGCCACGATCACATGGCCGTCGGCCACCGGGAACACCTGATAGGGCACGATATTGGGATGGGCATTGCCCATGCGCCGAGGCGATTTGCCGGAGGCCAGGTAGTTCATGGCCTGGTTGGCCAGCACGCTCGTCTGCACGTCGAGGAGCGCCATGTCGAGATGCGCCCCCTCCCCGGTCTGGTCGCGCTTGCGCAGCGCCGCCAGGATGCCGACGACGGAATAGACCCCGGTGAAGATGTCCACATAGGCCACGCCGATCTTCTGCGGCTCGCCTTCGGGATCACCCGTCAGGTCCATGATCCCGCCAAGACCCTGGATCATGAAGTCGTAGCCGGCCCGGGAGGCATAGGGGCCGTCCTGCCCGAAGCCGGTGATCGAGCAACAGACGAGGCGCGGATTGACGGCTTTGAGGCTCTCGTAGTCGAGCCCGTACTTCTTCAGGCCGCCGACCTTGAAGTTTTCGATCACCACATCCGCGTGGGAGGCAAGCTTACGCACGAGCTTCTGCCCCTCGGGGGTTTCGAAATCGACCGCGATGGAGCGCTTGCCGCGATTGCAGGAATGGAAATAGGCCGCCGAGAGATGCTCGTCCTCGGCGCCCTCGACGAAGGGCGGACCCCAGCCGCGGGTGTCGTCTCCCGCGCCGGGCCGCTCGACCTTCACCACATCGGCGCCGAGATCGGCGAGAAGCTGACCGACCCAGGGACCCGCGAGAATGCGCGCGAGTTCCAGGACCTTGAGGCCTTCGAGCGGCTTCATGAGTTCAATCCATCACGGCATCGAGGCCGCGCTTCAATCCGATGAAGGACGAAACGCGACGGGCGGCCAGAAGCGTGCCGGCCACATAGGGAGCAGCCGACGAGCCCGCATCGTGGCGGATCACCAGCCGCTCGTTGTCCGCGCCGAACACCGCCTCGCAGGACAGGACGAAGGATGGCATGCGCAGGGAATGGACCTGCACCGGCTCCTTGGCCCCCAGGGCACCGCCGCGGGTTTCCTTCACGCCGGCCAGCTCACCGACCGCCTTCGACGTTGCGGGCTGACGCACCTCGCTGAGAAGCTCCGCCAGCTCCCGGGCCGTGCCGGAAGGCGTGTCGGGCTTCTTGGCGGACGCGTAGTCGATGACCTCCACGTCAGGCACGTAGCGGGCCGCCTCCAGGGCGAAGCGGCGCAGAAGCGTCGCCGTGATCGAGAAATTGCCCGCTGCCAGCACCCCGCGCTCCGCCGCGAGCGCATAGCGGTCGAGCTCCGCGTAATCCTCGGCCGAGAGACCGGACGTGCCGATGACCACATGCCGGCCCTGCGTCAGCGCCGTCATGGCATGCGCCCTGACCGCACCCGGCTTGGTGTAGTCGATCACCACGTCGGACGGCGCGGCGAGCGCCTCTTCGAGGGTGGCGCTGACCGGAACACCCAGGCGGGAGAGCCCTACGGCCTCGCCCGCGTCCTGGCCGGCGGCGCTGCGGCTGACCGCTCCCACGAGCGCGAGATCGTCCGCAGCGGCGATCGCCGCCACGAGGGCCTTGCCGACCCAACCGGTCGAGCCCGCCAAGGTGATCCGAAGTGACATGAGCGACCAGCCCTCTCTCAGAAGAACGCCTGCAGGCCCGTCTGCGCCCGGCCCAGAATAAGGGCGTGCACGTCGTGCGTGCCCTCGTAGGTGTTCACGGTTTCCAGGTTCTGCGCATGGCGCATGACATGATATTCTTCCTGGATACCATTTCCGCCGTGCATATCGCGAGCCTGGCGGGCGATATCGAGGGCCTTGCCGCAATTGTTGCGCTTGACCAGCGAGATCATCTCCGGCGCCACGCGGCCCTCATCGAAGAGGCGGCCGACCCTGAGGGATGCATGAAGGCCGAGGGTGATCTCGGTCATCATGTCGGCGAGCTTCTTCTGCACGAGCTGGGTCGCGGCGAGCGGCCGGTCAAACTGCTTGCGGTCCAGGGTGTACTGGCGCGCCCGGTGCCAGCAATCCTCC
Organism: Microvirga sp. 2MCAF35; assembly: GCF_052115545.1. Taxonomy (NCBI): domain Bacteria; kingdom Pseudomonadati; phylum Pseudomonadota; class Alphaproteobacteria; order Hyphomicrobiales; family Methylobacteriaceae; genus Microvirga; species Microvirga sp. 2MCAF35. The sequence goes on along the minus strand of NZ_JBFRGW010000009.1, from coordinate 65,680 downwards.
GCGGCCCCCAGGGAGCCCCAGGAGATGCCGTAGCGCGCCCGGTTAAGGCAGCCGAACGGCCCCTTCAGGCCCGACACGTTGGGAAGCAGCGCATCCTCGTCCACCTCGACGTTGTCCATGACGATCTCGCCGGTGATCGAGGCGCGAAGCGAAAGCTTGCCGCCGATCTTCGGCGCGGAGAGGCCCTTCATGCCCTTCTCCAGCACGAAGCCCCGGATCTGGTTGTCGTGCGCCTCGGACTTGGCCCAGACCACGAACACATCCGCGATGGGGGAATTGGAGATCCACATCTTGGAACCGATGAGGCGATAGCCGCCATCGGTCTTCACGGCCCGGGTCTTCATACCGGCTGGGTCCGAGCCCGCATCCGGCTCGGTGAGTCCGAAGCAGCCTACGAACTCGCCGGAGGCGAGCTTGGGCAGATACTTCCGGCGCTGTTCCTCGGAGCCATAGGCATAGATCGGGTACATGACCAGGGAGGACTGCACGCTCATCATGGAACGGTAGCCGGAATCGACCCGCTCCACCTCGCGCGCCACGAGGCCGTAAGCCACATAGGAGGCGCCGGCGCAGCCGTAATCCTCCGGCAGGGTCACGCCGAGGAGGCCCAGCTCGCCCATCTCGTTGAAGATGCCACGGTCGATCTTCTCCTCGCGGTAGGCCTCGATCACGCGGGGCAGGAGCTTGTCCTGGGCATAGGCGCGGGCCGTGTCGCGGATCATGCGCTCGTCATCGGTGAGGAGTTCGTCGAGCAGGAAGGGATCATCCCATTTGAACTTCGCATATTCCTGAGCACCGGCCATGACGGTCATCCTTCTCGAAAGAGTACGCGGCCAGCCGTTCAGGCCGACCAAAGCCATTGAATTTGAGCGGCAAAATCGCGCTGGACAGGATAAAAGTAAATCGACATCTTCGCAGCAGGTTATTCTTAATTGGAATGAACGTGTTTCGTCGCGGCTTTCTGCCCAATGTGGGCAACCTCCTGGCCTTCGAGGCCACAGCCCGTCATGGCAGCGTATCGAGAGCCGCCGAGGAACTTAATCTGACCCAGAGTGCCGTCTCGCGCCAGATCCAGCAACTTGAGGATTCCCTCGGCGTCTCCCTGTTCAGCCGCTCCCGGCAGCGGGTCGTGCTGACCGATGTCGGCCGCATGTATGCCTCCCAGGTCCGCAGCACCCTGTCCGAACTCTCCGACGCGACCCATCAGGCCATCGCGCTCTCGGGCACGAGCGGGGTCCTGAACCTCGCCACCCTGCCGACCTTCGGCACCCGTTGGCTCATTCCGCGCATCCCGGACTTTTTCGCCCGGCACCCCGGCGCAACGGTGAATTTCGGCGTTCGCCTCGTTCCATTCGACTTCGCGGCCGAACCCTTCGACGCCGCGATCCATTTCGGCGAGCCGCATTGGCCAGGCGCGGTCTGTGAATTGCTGCGAAAGGAAGAGGTCGTGCCTGTCTGCAGCCCGGCCTATCGGGAGCGGGAGAACCTGCGCGCGCCGCAGGATCTCACCCGCGCCATCCTGCTGCAGCAGAGCACCCGCCCGACCGCCTGGGCGGAGTGGTTCGCCAGCGTCGGCGTGACGATCGGCAATCCGCTGCGCGGTCCGCGCTTCGAGCAATTCGCCATGGTGGCCCAAGCGGCTGCGGCGGGGCTTGGCGCGGCGCTCATCCCTCACTTCCTGATCGCCGACGAGCTGGCGTCCGGCCGCCTCGAGATCCTGTTTCCCCAGAGCCTCGTCAGCGGCGGCGCCTATTACCTCGTCTATCCGGAACACAAGGCGGAGACGCCGCTCCTGCGCTCGTTCCGCGACTGGATCCTGAACGAGATCCGTCAGGGATAGATGCGCTTCGGCTTCATGATACGGAAACTCAAGGTGAACGCGGTAATGCCACAGACCACGATGGCGCTGACCATCGAGAGCGGCGTGCCGTTGTAGAAGGCGCTGACGAGCACGATGATCACGGCGCCCGTGCTGAGCTGGAGCGTTCCCATGAGCGCGGACGCGGTCCCGGCCACCGGACCGTGCTCCTCGAGCGCCAGTACGGCCGTCGAGGGAATCACGTAGCCGAGGCAGCCGAAGGAGACGAAGAGCAGGCCCCAGAGAACATAGACGTTGTCGACGCCCAGAATCGTCAGCACGAAGAGCAGGGTCACCAGTGCGGCAAAGCCGGAAATGGCCGTTCTCACGACCCGTTCCGCGCCGAAGCGGCGCATGAAGAAGCTGTTGAACTGCGCGCTGCCGATGAACGCGATGGCATTCGACGCGAAGACCAAGCTGTAGGCGGACGGCGTGAGGCCGAAATGCTCGATGAAGATGACCGATGAGCCGGCAAGATAGGCAAAGAAGCTGGCCTGACTGAAGCCGCCGATGAAAGCGAGACCCAGGAAGCGACGATCCTTCAGAAGGCTCCTGTAGGTGGAAAAGGCATGTCCGATGCCTTTGCGCTCTGTGTTGGGCTTGTGGGTTTCCGGCAGCAGGAAGAGAACGACGGCGAGGCCCGCAAGTCCGATCACGGCAATGGCCCAGAAGATCGCGCGCCAACTGAAGAAGGCCGTCAGGGTGCTGCCGGCGAGCGGCGCCAGGATAGGAGAGACGCTGAAGACCAGCATCGTGGTGGCCATCAGCCGGGCCGCCTCATGACCGGTATGGAGATCCCGGATGATGGCCCGGGGGATGACCATGGCCGCGCAGGATCCGACACCCTGCAGAAAGCGGAAGGCAATGAGGGTTTCCACATTGGGCGCGAAGCTGCAGCCGATGCCCGCCAGAATGAAAAGGCCCAGGCCGAAATAGAGCGGCGGCTTGCGGCCGAACCGGTCCGAGAGCGGCCCATAGGCGATCTGACAGACCGCCACCGCCAGGAAGAAGCTCATCAGGCTCATCTGCACGGCGCTGACATCCACCTGAAATTCTCGGGCAATGGCCGGGAACGACGGCAGGTACATGTCGATGGCGAAGGGCCCGACAGCCGAAAGCATGCCGAGGACGAGCGCGTTGCGCAAAAAGGCGGACTTCATGGAGAACGGCTTTCGTAGCCCCGTCCGACGAGCCGGGATTGAGAAAACGGCCTGCCCATCGGTGGAACAGGTTAGCAATGTGGACTGAGAATGGCCCGGCTCACCTAGCGCATTGTGCGGACCCAGCGGGCCGCGCTAGCGAAAAGTGGACCCGGTTTTCCGCACCGAACGATGCGCCAGCCAAGAGAAGGAGCACCATAGGATATGCGGTGCTTGTAGGCCTTCCGGTGCCGAGGTTCAAGACGGCCGTCGCCGTCATTGGATTATAGTCCGCTCTGGCTATAATACTTACGGTTCGTTAACCATGAATGGTCATAACTGATTAACCATCCTGCCGGATGGGCCGATCCGCGAAGACCCGTCCCTTCTTCACGGCAGCCGGTACGGCCGCCTGGCTAGTCCCAGAGATATCAAAGTTCTTCATGACCGCCTCGATGCCCCCGAATCAGACGTGTCTCAGCATTCCGCATTCCGCACCGCGCCCTGATTCCATCCACATGAGACTGGCCGGCGCGCGCAAAGCGCTGAGCTGTCTTGCTGCCGGAGCCGTCCTGATGGCCGTGTCCGCCTGCGCAGGTCGCTCGGACCTGGGCTACGCGAGCCTCATGTCCGAAGTTCCGGCGGCGCGGGCGATCGTCGTTCCCCCACCCGGAGGCCCGTCCGTGGTCGCCGTTCTGCAACAGCAGTACCAGGACGGCCTTTCACAGGAGATCGCCCTCTCGACAGCCTCCCTGACCTCGGGACAAAACGCCTTTTACGTGAGCCTGCTCAACAACACCGCAGGCAACACGGAGATCCCGAACACCCTGTCCCTGCCCTCCATGACCCCGGACCGCCTCCAGCGCGAGATGGAGGAGCGGATGCCGGGCGTCGAGATGGAAACCTCGCTGGTCTACGTGCAGAACAGGTTCGGACCCTTCGGCTTTGCCACCGGGCGCTCCTCCCGAGGGGACCTTTGCCTTTACGCTTGGCAGCAGATCGAGCCGGGCGAGCCGGCCATCCTCGTGCCAGGCGGAGCGATCTCCGTCCGCCTGCGCCTCTGCGATGCGGATGCCAACGTGGATCAGCTGCTGCGCGTCTTCTACGGCTATACGATTGCGGCCTATTATCGTCAGGAGTCCTGGAACCCCTATGGGGATCCGCCCTCACCGCCCAAGCAGCTCGGAGAGAAGGACGCCCCGATGTATCCGCTCGGCCTCGGCGACAGCGGAGGAGGCGCAACGATCGTCCGCCGGCGCAGCGTCACTGAGCGCGCTCGACAGGTCACGGCTCCACGCCGCACCATCGACAAGGATACGGTAGCTCCAGCTGTGCCGTCCCCCGCCACGCAGCCGGAAACTACGCCGCCGAGCGGTTATCCGGTCGTACCGCCGCCACCCGCCCAGTAACGTCAAGTTTCACCATGGAATGATATTACATATGGATAGCATTCCATTTACCGCTGTGACATTCGGCCTAAACGACACTATGGATATATTAATGGACCCGACTTTAGTCTTGAATTAAGCGTGTAGTCCCCCGCGCAAACTTCCAATCCGAGAATCCAGACAATGCGAGCAGGTCTTATCGTGGCCTTTTGGGCTGTGGCAGCGGTATTGATCATCTCGATCGTTGCTCTTCCGATCAGTATCCAGGCACACCTCGTTGCGGGCCTCACGGTCGTCGCCTGCATGATCATCCTGAAATTCTTCCGGGCCCAGGGCATCTGGCGGCTGATCGCGCTGGCTCTCGGCACCGCCATCGTCCTGCGCTACGTCTTCTGGCGCACCACCAGCACGATCCCGCCGATCACCGAGGTCGCGAGCTTCATCCCGGGATTCCTGCTCTACTTGGCTGAGATGTACAGCGTCATGATGCTGTTCCTGAGCCTGTTCGTGGTGTCGAGCCCCCTGAAATCCCGCAAGGCGCCCCAGATCGACCCGCAGAACCTGCCGAGCGTCGACGTCTTCGTTCCGACCTACAACGAGGGTTCCGACCTTCTGGCGACGACCCTGGCCGCCGCGAAGGCCATGACCTACCCCGCGGACAAGGTCACGGTCTGGCTTCTGGACGACGGCGGCACGGACGAGAAGTGCAATTCTAGCAACGCCAAGGCCGCGCAGGAGGCCCGCGAGCGCCGCGCGGAACTGCAGGCCCTCTGCGACGTCATGGAGGTGAAGTACCTGACCCGGGCGCGCAACCTGCACGCCAAGGCTGGCAATCTCAACAACGGCCTCGAAAACTCGACCGGCGACCTCGTCGCCGTGTTCGACGCCGACCATGCGCCCGCGCGCAGCTTCCTCATGGAGACGGTCGGATATTTCACCAGGGACAAGAACCTGTTTCTGGTTCAGACGCCCCACTTCTTCATCAATCCCGACCCGCTGGAGCGCAATCTCGGCACGTTCCAGACCATGCCGTCGGAGAACGAGATGTTCTATGGCGTCATCCAGCGCGGTCTCGACAAGTGGGACGCAGCGTTCTTCTGCGGCTCGGCCGCCGTGCTCCGGCGCGAGGCTCTTCAGGAAACCAACGGCTTCAGCGGCGTCAGCATCACTGAGGATTGCGAGACCGCCCTCGAACTCCATTCCCGCGGCTGGACGAGCGTCTACGTGGACAAGCCGCTGATCGCCGGCCTTCAGCCGGACAGCTTCGCGAGCTTCATCGGCCAGCGCTCGCGCTGGGCGCAAGGCATGATGCAGATCCTGCGCTACAAGTTTCCGCCCCTCAAGCGCGGACTGAAGATCTCGCAGCGCCTGTGCTACATGTCGAGCAGCATGTTCTGGCTGTTCCCGTTCTCCCGGTTCTGCTTCCTCATCTCGCCGCTCTGCTATCTCTTCTTCTCACTCGAGATCTTCACCGCATCGGGCGGCGAGTTCCTCGCCTACACGTTCACCTACATGATGGTGAACTTCATGATGCAGAACTACCTCTACGGCCGCTACCGGTGGCCGTGGATCTCGGATCTCTACGAGTACATCCAGACGATTTACCTGCTGCCGGCCGTGCTGTCGGTGATCGCCAATCCGAGCAAGCCCACCTTCAAGGTCACGGCGAAGAACGAATCCATGGAGGAGAGCCGTGTCTCGGAGCTGGGAACGCCGTATTTCATCATTTTCGGCATCCTGATCCTCGGCGTCATCGCCACCGGCATCCGGGTCTGGGCGGAGCCCTACAAGGCGGATCTCACCCTCGTGACCGGTGCCTGGAACGTCCTCAACCTCATCATCGCCGGCTGCGCCTTGGGCGTGGTGTCGGAGCGGGCGACACGGCGCCATAGCCATCGTGTCCGGGTCGAGCGCCCCTGCCGCTTCATCATGGGCGACGAGACCATCGATGCGGTCCTCAAGGACGTATCGGTCGGAGGCGCAAGGGTTCACGTTCCGCCTTCGGCCGAGCCCAAGCTGAAAAAGGGCACCGCCGGCACCCTCGAGTTCCAGCCCTTCTCCAGCCTTCCCGTCCAGCATCTGCCCATGGAAATCCGCAAGGTCGGCATGGATGACAAGGGGCTTCTTCTCGGCTGCCGCTTCCTGATCGAGAAGCCGGAGCATCGTCGGATGATTGCCGATCTGGTCTTTGCGAATGCCGACCAGTGGAGCGAGTTCCAGAAGAATCGGCACCACGACATCGGTGTTCTCCGGGGAACGCTCTGGTTCTTCATGGTCGCGTTCTACCAGACGGGACGGGGCCTCTCCTATTTCTTCGGTCTGCAGAAGATCGGCGCTTCGAAGCCTCAGGCGCCGTCCGTCGCTTCGGCTGCCAAATAGAGGTCTATCGTGCGTCGGGTCCTGATCTCCTCTCTCTTGGCCATCCAGGCCCTGGGCGCGCAAAGCGCCGTCGCGCAGACGCCCTTCAGCATGTCGCCGGGCGCTCAGAGCGCACCTCCGGCAGCTCAGCCTGCACCGCGGCAAGAACCGGCTCAGCAGACACCGCCTGCTACTCCCTTCGAGATGCGCCAGCAGGGAGCCGCGCCCGCGGGCCCGTCTACGACACCGCCGCCCGCTCCCTCCCAATCCGCGCCCCCTTCGGGAGGAACCGCGCCCTTCAACATCGCGCCTCAACGCCCGGCCGCTCCGACTCAGGCAGGCACTCCGGTCCCCTCCAAGCCGACCGCGGGAGCCACGGCGGCCCGCAGCGCGGCGAGGATCGAGCGTCCCGTCCTTCCCTTCGAGGCGATCCGTCTGGAGGGCGAGACCGATGCCCGATCCTGGACCGTCCACCTCACCCAGGATGAGGCATCGAGCGGCGCCAGCATCGCGCTTGGCTACAAGAATGCCGTCGTGGTCATGCCCGAAGGCTCGCGCTTGCGGATTGCGATCAACGGCGAATCCGTCGTCGATACGCCGATCGCTTCGCCCAACGACATCAAGCGCCTGACGGCATCGATCCGCCCTGGCCTCCTGCGGGCGGGGCAGAACATCATCCGTATGGAAGCCTTCCAGCGCCACCGCACGGATTGCACGATCGACGCCACATACGAACTTTGGACCGACGTCGACTCGGCTTCCACGAAGCTCGTCTTCGCCGAAGGCGCCACAAAGACCCTGCACGGTCTGGATGATCTGCCCGCCGTCGGCGTCGACAATGCGGGCGTCACGACGATCCGCGTGGTCGCCCCGAAGATCTACCGGCCCGAAATCCGCGACCGCCTGCTGCGTCTCGTGCAGCTCGTCGCCCTGCGCGGACGCTATGCCCATCCTGTGATCCAGGTGGTGGAGGCCGATCCGGGCCCCTCCCCGGTCGGTACGATCAAGGTGGCCATGGGCCTGGCCAGCGAGCTGCGCGGCCTTGTCCCAGGTGTGCCGGATGCCGCCTCGATCCAGCCACTGACGATGATGATGCAGGAGCCGGGCTCCGCAGGCTCCACCCTGGTCGTTTCCGGACCGGCCTGGCAGGATCTCGATACCGCCATCGGCATCGTGGGAACCCGCGGCCTGGGTGTCTCCCAGACCGAGCGCGGCATGATCGACACCGCCTCCTGGCAGTGGCCGGAAGTTCCGACCGCCTTCGGTGCCCAGAATTTCCGCTTTGCCGATCTCGGCGTCCCGACGCAGGAATTCTCCGGCCGGCGCCTCAAGGTCGGCTTTTCCATCAACCTGCCGCCGGATTTCTACGCCACCGAATATGGCGAGACCGTCCTGCATCTCGATGCGGCCTACACTTCGGCTGTGCGGCCGGGCAGTCACGTCAACGTGTTCGTCAACGGCATGATCAGCACGCAGATGATGATCACCTCGCAAGGGGATATCGTCCGTCGGCATAACATCCGTGTACCGCTCAAGAACTTCAGGTCAGGGCTCAACCACGTCACCATCGAGGCCGCGCTGCTGACGGACGCCGATGAGCGCTGCACTCCCGGCGAGACCCTTTCCGAGACGAGCCGCTTCGTCCTGTTCGATACCACCACGCTCGAATTTCCGACCTATGGGCGCATCGGACGCCTGCCGGATCTCGCGGTCCTGAGTTCGGGCCGTTTCCCGGACGAAGATCTTCCGACGACCGTGGTGCTGGCCCGGCCCGATCCCTTGAACTATTCCGCAGCCGGAACGCTGCTAGCCCGGATGGCGCGCAGCGCCGGCGCGCCCGTGCGGGCGCAATTCGCAAACGCGGCCTCGGCGGACGACGAATCGGTGCTCTTCATCGGCGCCGTCGATCAGATTCCCGCGGGTCTGCTCAATCGAGTGAAGGTCTCGGAGCATCTGCGCATGATCTGGCCTTCGACGCCGAGCGCAGGCAACCGGCCCGGGCAACCGGCCGCCAGCACGGATTTCAGCATCCCCGCTCCACAGGCTTCTCCGGACCGCATGGCGGCCGCCTCGACCGACGAAGTGCGCAAGCGCTGGTCAGAGACGTTCCAGAGACGCGGCGTTCTTCAGCAGACGATTGGCACGGTACAGGACTGGATGGAAAGGACCTTCAGCCTTTCCATCAATTCCCTGTCGCTGAATGAGCGCACCGATGCGCCCTATGAGCCGCCGCAGAGAGCATCCCTGCTCCTGGCGCAGAGCCGCACCGAATCGTCCGGCGTCTGGACGCTCGTGACGGCCCGCACGGACAAGGCCCTGGCGGATGAAACGGCCCGGCTGGCGAATCCGATGATCTGGTCCCAGATCGCGGGCCGCGCCGTCGCGCTCGATCCCCGGGAGATGAAGCTGCAGGTCGAGCCCATCAAGGAATACCGCTTCGTGCAGACGCAGCCCCCGTCCCTGACGAACCTGCGCTTGGTCGCGGCGAACTGGATGTCCGCCAACATTCTTCCCTATGCCCTCCTCATGCTGGCGTGCTGCACCTTCCTGGGCATCGCGACATCGCTCCTCCTGAACCGACTGGGACGCCGCTCATGACGAACAGGATGCTTCGGCCTCTCCCGCTTCTGCCCGGGCTCCTTGCCGCTTTCTTCCTTCTAATGGCGCCGATGGCATCCTCCCAAACCCTGTCCGTTCAGCCCTTGAACATGATTGGCACCATCTCCCAGGCAGATTGGGAGGCCTACCGCTCGCGGTTCGTGGAGGACAACGGGCGCGTGGTCGACACGGCCAACGGCAATATCAGCCACAGCGAGGGACAGGGATACGGCCTGCTGCTCGCCCTGGCAGCTGCCGACAGGAGCGCCTTCGAGCTGATCTGGAACTTCACCTTCACCGAGCTCCTCATCCGGGACGACGGTCTGGCTGCCTGGAAGTGGGATCCGGCCGCGAAGCCGCGGGTCACCGACCGCAACAATGCCACCGACGGCGACCTGCTCATCGCCTATGCCCTGGCCAAGGCCGGAGCGGCCTGGCGGGAGCCCCGCTACACGACGGCGGCGCAGAAGCTCGCGAGGGCCATTGGCAAGAACACGTTCAGCCGCAACGGGCCATCCTTGATTCTCTTGCCTGGCGCCCACGGCTTCAGCGCGAGCGACCGGCCCGACGGTCCGGTGGTTAACCTCTCCTACTGGGTCTTCGAGGCCTTTCCGGTGATGGCCGCCCTGGCACCCGAATATGAGTGGAACCGCGTCTGGCGCGATGGCGTGACGCTGCTGCAGCAGGCAACGTCGGGCCGCATCAGGCTTCCGGCCGACTGGATCTCGCTTCACAACGGCCTTCAGCCTCAACCGGCGGATGGCTTTCCTCCGGAGTTTGGTTACAACTCGTTAAGGATACCGCTTTACCTGTTGAGAGCAGGAATGACTGATATGGAGTGGCTGAGGGCGCTCAGGCAGCGCTGGTCTGCCGAGAACGAAGGAGTTGCCGTGGTCGACGTGGTCACCGGACAGGTCCGGGAGCGGCTGACCGACCAGGGCTACGCCATCCTGCCCGCGACTTTAGCCTGTGCTCTCGACGGAACGCCGGTTCCGGATCCGTTGAAAACCTTCGAGCCGACCCTCTATTATCCGTCGACCCTGTACCTTTTGGCGAAATCCCTGCTTGGTGAAAAATATCCGCAATGCGTCTCGTCGGCAGTGCCATAACGATTGCGGTTGCAATCCTGGGCTTCGCAGCCATTGCGCAGCAAACGGGCACCGGCAATAACCAGCCGCCCGCCGGATCGCCGCCAGCCCCGACACCGCCTGCGAACGGGTCTCAGCCCCAGGTCGATGAATCCGCCCTGCGCTATTTCGCATCCCAGGGTGATACACGCCGGGTGAATGCCGAAATCGCGCGATTGCGCGCGCTCTATCCCAACTGGACGCCGCCGAGCGACCTCTCGCAGCTCTCGGCCGCGGCCGCGGCCGCAGCGCCCGACCCGCTCATCGAGCGCTTGTGGAACCTCTATCGCGAAGACCGGATCGCCGAGGTCCGCGCCGCCATCACGGAGCGCCAGACCTCCGACCCGAACTGGAAGCCGCCGGAGGAGCTCGTCACGGCCCTCGACATGGTGGAAGCGCGCCGCCGCCTGACCAATGCGTCTGATACGGGCCAATGGCGGACGGTCCTGCAGGTGGCGACGGAAACGCCGGGCCTTCTGACCTGCACGAACGTGGACGTGATGTGGCGGGTGGCGGAGGCGTTCGCCCGGACCGACCAGCCGAACCGGACGCGGGACGTCTACACCTATCTCCTGCAGAATTGCGCCAATCCGGGCGAACGTCTGGCGACCCTTCAGAAGGCGCTGACCCTTTTGCCCGAACAGCAGGTCACCGCCCTGCTTCAGTTCGAGCGCAAGACGGGCGAAACCCCGGACGATTTCACGTCCATCCGGGACGAGCTGGCCCGTCGCCGTGTCGAACGCGCCTCCCTCGACAGCAAGATGACGGCCTCGGCCGAGGATCTCGCCGTGGTCGAGCGGATGATCCAGAACACCAACGAAGCCGGTCCCGTGCTGATCCTCGGATGGTACAACTATCATCACGGCAACCCGGCGCGGTCCCTCGAACTGTTCAAGACCGCTCTCGACCGCGACGGCGGAACGAAGGCGGCGGAAGGCTATGCCATGGCTCTGCGGGCCCTCGAGCGGCTCACGGACGCTGAAGCCTTCGCCTATGAATGGCGCGAGCGTGCGCCCGAGAACATGAAGATCTATCTCGATGTCGCGACCGCGCTCCTCAGCCAGGATCCGCCGCCGCGCCTCGAACCGCAGGTGCTCGCACGGATCGTTCCGGTCGTCACCGCGCAGCGCTTCTCGGATGCGGCCCAGGCGCTCGGCTGGTACTCCTACAACACGGAGCAGATCCGCACGGCGCGCGACTGGTTCCGCACGGCCCTGACGTGGAAGGCCGACGACGAGGCCTCGGCTTATGGGCTGGCCCTGACCACCCAGCGCCTGAACGACCGGGCGGGCTTCAATGCCGTGGTCGCCCAGTGGCGCGGGCGCTCGCAGCGGATCGCCGAGCTGGCGGATGGGACCAACCCGGCCGCCCGGCGGCAGCCTGCCGCCACGCCCGCCGTTGTCGCGCAGATCCCCGTTGCTCAGCCGGCCGAGAGCGCCCCCGTGCCGGTGCAGCCCCGCCCGGCCTCCCCTTCGGTGACGGTGGAGCGTGTCGAGACGGAGCAGACATTCGCCCGGACGGAAGCCAATGTGCGCAGCAGGCAGAGCCAGGCCCGGTCCACCCTCGGGCGCAACTGCGCCATGACGCGCAATCCGGCCGGGTTGTCTGGCGACGGCGCCCTCACCCGTGGCTGGTGCCTCATGGAGATCAACCGCCCCATGGAAGCCGTGGCGGCCTTCGATCAGGCCATCGCCACCGGCGGCGGCCGCACCCGCGAGGAAGCGGCCTACGGCAAGTCCCTGGCCTACCTGCGCAAGAACCTGACCTCCGAGGCGGCCGTCGCGGCCGCCGAGGCGCCGCAGACCCGCGAGCGCCAGGTGGAGCTCGGCGCCTCGATCCTGACCCAGCGGGCGCTGGCAGCCTATCGGGACGAGCGCTACGTGGAAACCCTTCTCGCCCTGACCGAGCGGGCCCGACTCGTTCCGGAGCAGAACGACCTTCTGCTCATCCGCGGCTGGTCCTATGTCAAGCTCGGTCGCTACGATGACGCCGAGAAGGTTTTCCGCGCCGTTCAGCAGACGGGGTATTCCGAGGAAGCCGCCGGCGGATTGAACGCCATTCGCGAAATCACAGGCCAGATACGGTATTAGCGCCCGTTTCCCGGGCGGTTGCCAGATCGAGCCTTACACCTATCTAATGGCCGAATGGGCTAGTGCCCGAATCCTGTTTCCTCCCTCGACCCGAAATCCATGGCCAGCTTGCAGATCATCGTGTTCGACGTGTGCGGCACCGCCTGTGCCTTGCACAGAAACGCCGCGCGCGAATTTCTGCCCCTGCCTCACTTGTGGCGCCCCCCGGCCCTGCCCCGCCCGGTGGCCGGTTTCTTCAACCTGGGCGGCCATGCGGTTCCGGTGCTGCGGCTCGATGTGCTGTTCGGCCTTGAGCGGACGGATGAGGGCGCAGAGGCGAACCTCTACCGGCATCTGATCCTCATCGATCGGTTGAACGCGTCCGGAACGACCGCGCTCCTCGTCGACAGGGTTCTCGATGTGGTCGGCGTGGTTCCGTCGCAGATTTCACCGGTGAGCCGAGAGGGCACCTTGAACGGTTGCGTCGAGGCGGAGGTCACGTGGGACGAGCGGCTCGTCCACCTGCTCTCGGTCGAGCGCATTCTCCTTACTGAGGAGCAGCAGGCTCTGGCGGAACTCGGACGCAAGGCGCAAAGCCGGCTCAGCGAATGGGCGGTCGAGGCCTGATGGCCCCACGTGCCATCGCCGTCCCGCTGATCGATACCGGCTTTCCAGACCTGAAAAGCCGCATCATCGAGCGCACCGGACATTTCTACTACCAAGACAAGGACGACCTGCTCTGGGAGCGGGTGCGCAAACGCCTGCGCGCCACGGGCCTTGCCGGTTCGACGCAATATCTGAACCTTCTGGACGATGCGATTTCGGGCCCGGCCGAATGGGGCAAGCTGGAAGCCGAGATCACCATCGGCGAGACCTTCTTCTTCCGCTACGCGGAGCAGTTTGCAGCCCTGCGCGAGACGATCCTCCCCGAGATCATCGACAGGAAGCGCGACACGCAGCGGCTGCGCATCTGGAGCGCCGGCTGCTCGACCGGAGCCGAGCCCTATTCCCTTGCCATCCTCGTCAAGGAGATCCTGGGTGAGCGCCTGGGCACATGGCGCGTCAGCATCGTCGGGACGGACATCAACGACAGCTTTCTCAACCTCGCCAGGCAGGCCCGGTTCGGGAAATGGGCGCTTCGCTCCATGCCAGCCGCGGAACGGGATCGCTATTTCGTGGATGCGGGAAGGGACCAGTGGCAGGTCAGGCCGGAATTCCGCTCCCTGGTCCGCTTCGAGAAGCATAATCTCCTGAGCCTACTCGACGGCACCTCGCCCCTCGAGCTCACCGATTTCGACCTGATCCTCTGCCGTAACGTCCTGATCTACTTTCACCCGGACATCGTGGTCCGGATCGTCGAATCCTTGCGCGACCGCCTCACGGAGGACGGGTGGATGCTGTTGGGTCATGCGGAGCCCAACCCTGCCTTCTCCGCCATGATGCAGACCCTGAACCTGCCAGGAACGGTGGCCTATCGGCCCGGTGCCGGAACGGCATCGGCAGCGTCTCCGGTCGATCAAGCCAGTCCTGTCCCGGCGCATTGGGTCCCGCTTCTCCCCGCGCCGAAGCCTGTCGAGCCGGTCAAGCCGCAGCGTCTCATTCCACCGACAACGATCCCGTCTCAGGCGCAGGCGTCCCCCTCTCCCCAGGCATCGGGTTCCTTGCTCAACGAGGTCCGGGCGAGTGCCGATACGGGCGATTTCGCTGCGGCCGACGCTCTCTGCCGAAAAGCCCTGGCCGTCGAGCCACTGAGCGCTGTCCTTCATTTTTACCATGGGCTCATCCTGCATGGCCTCAGACGGGCCGACGATGCCGAGAAAAGCTTCCTTAAGAGCATCTATCTCGATAAAAGCTTTGCCATGGCCCATTACCACCTTGGATTGCTGTTGCTCGCGGAGGGTCGTTTGACTCCCGGCCGACGTGCCCTGACCAATGCGGCGCGTATCGCCGCTGCAATGCCCGACGACGATCCGCTCGATGAAGCCGATGGGCTGACCGCCAGGGATCTGCGCAATCTGATCCGGATCCATCTCGAGGCGGCAACACCGCCCAAGCCGAGGAGTTGATCGTGGCTCGATCGGCGCGCCGCAAGCTGAAACTGATGGAACGCGTCCGCGTCCGCTCCGCCGAGGAGCGCGTGCAGCAGATCCTCGACGAGCGCACGGAGCGCCTCGCGGCGAGAAAGGGTGGAGCAGCGGCCCCGGCGGGCATCCTGCTCCGCGCCCTGGTTTGCGGCACGGGCCGCGAGCGTTTCGGGCTTGCGGTCGATGCCGTGGCCGAGGTTCTGCCGCCGCAGAAATGCATGCCCGTTCCCGGTGGGTCGCCGGCCCTGATCGGCCTGTTCGGCCGGGGCGGCCGGCTGGTGAGCGTGATCGATCTCGCGCTGGCCCTAGGACTTGAGCCGTCCTCGACGGAAAACGACAACCAGCACTTCGTCCTGCTGCGGCGCGAGCATCCACAGGTGGTCCTGCGGGTCGAGCGCGCCTATGCCGTCGAGGATATCCTGCCCCTGGCGGGTGACGATGCCACCGGTTTCCGCAACGATGCGGTCACCGGCTACGGCAAGGTTCGATCCGGCCTCGACGGGCAGGACGAAACGCTCTCTCTTCTCGATACCGAGCGCCTTCTGCGCCACTTCCTGCCAACATCTCTCGTTCCTGGAGTCTGACGTGACGATCTCGATCGCCAACCGCATTCTTCTCGGCTTCGCCGTCATCGTCGCGCTGATGGTCGGCCTCTGCGTCTATGCCATCAACCAGCTCGACGATGTCCGCCAGTCCACGGAGACGATCGTGACACGCGATCTGGCGCTGATGCGTCAGATCGAGGATCTCGGCGATCTGCAGAACAACATGCGAGGCCTGCGGGAGGAAATTCTCTCCCGCTATTACCTGCGCTCCCTCGGTCAGCAGCAATCCTCCGGAGAGGACCTGTCCCGCTCCTGGGAGCAACAGGCGGCCGCGACCGAAGCCGCGATGGCGCAGGCAATCGCGACGGTGAACGACTTCACCGCGCGGTCGGTCACCTCGCAGAGAGCGGATGCGTGGCGGCGCATTTCCGAGACCTTCAATCGCGCGAGCGGGGACCTGCGTCAGCTCCGCTCCTCGACGGAGAGGCAGTTTGCAGCCGAGCAGAACAATGATCCCGCAACGGTTGCCGCCACACAGAACGCCCTGAACGCCAGCCGCGAATCCTGGAACAGGAACCTCGTTCAAGCCCGCAGCGTTCTGGGCGAGGCCATCACGATCGGGCAGAGACGGATCGGTGAAGTCTATGAGCAGAGCCGTATGTCGATCATCCTGGCCGTGGCGGTCGCGGCGCTCCTGAGCGTCCTAATCACCTACGCCCTGCGCTCCTCCATCACCGGCCCCCTCGGCAACTTCATGAGCTTCGTCGAGCGGGTCGGGCGCGGAGAACTCGGCGGCCAGAAGGCCGTGGCCGGCAAGGACGAGATCGGGCATCTCGGCGCCACGCTCAACACCATGGTCGACGGCCTGCGCCAACTGGCGCAACAGAGCCGCGAGGCGACTGAGAACCTCAACGCCGCGGCGGCGGAGATCCGTGCCTCGACACAGGAACAGGCGGCTTCCGTCGAGGAGCAGCTGGCCGCCGTCCAGGAAACCGCCGCGACGGTCGACGAGATCACTCATTCGGGCACCCAGATCGGAAAGCGCGCGCAGGAGGTCATCGCATCCGCCCAGGCCGCGGCGCAGACCAGCATCTCGGGATTGCAGGCGGTCGAGGAAACCGCCCGCGCCATGGACGCCATCCGCGAGCAGGCGGAAGCGGTGGCGGAGAACATCGTCGCCCTGAGCGAGAAGACGCAGGCCGTCGGCGAGATCATCACGTCCGTCAACGACATTTCCGAGCGCACGCATCTTCTCGCCCTCAACGCGGCCATCGAGGCGGCGGCGGCCGGCGAGAACGGGCGCAGCTTCGCGGTGGTGGCCTCCGAGATGAAGACGCTCGCCGACCAGGCGAAGGATGCGACGCTGCAGGTGCGCTCGATCCTGGGTGACATTCAGCGCGGCATCAATTCGTCCGTGATGCTCACGGAAGAGGCCGTGAAGCGCGTCGCGGCCGGCAAGGAGCGCACGGACATCACCCAGCAGACCATCACCGGCATCTCCGGCCAGATCCAGGAGAGCGTGCAGACCTTCCAGCAGATCATCGCATCGACCAACCAGCAGCAGCTCGGCATCGAGCAGGTGATGGGAGCCCTCCAGAACATCCGACAGGCCAGCCAGCAGACGGCCGCAGGCACCCGCCAGCTCGATACGGCCGCCGCCAACCTGTCGTCCCTTGCGCAACAGCTTCTCGGCCTCGCCGAGCGCTATCGCCTGTAACCGGACGATGATGGGAACGCGCGTGTCGTGACGGATATCCGCAAGCAGCTTTTGGCAGCCTTCGAGGCGGAGCACCGGGAGCACCTCCAGGCGATCCGATCCGCGCTCGACCATGCGGACGGAGGCGGGATCGACCTGACGGACGTCTTTCGCCGGGCGCACAGCCTCAAGGGAGCGGCCCGCGCCGTCGACCTGCCGGCCGTGGAGGAAGTCGCCCATCAGCTCGAGGCGCTCTTCTCCCAGGTGCTCGACGGCCAGCAATCCCTGGATACGCCCACCATCGCCACGGTCAGACAGAATCTCGATCTCATTGAGGACCTTGTCGCGGATGTCCTGAAGCCGTCGGAGCCGCAGGCGGCCCAGGTGCCGGTTGCAAAGCCGGAGCCGCTCGCGCCGGAAGCGACAGCTCCGAAGGCGGAGGTGCCCGCCCATACCGATACCGGTACGGGCGCCTACCTCCGCGTCGCTGCCGAACAGATGGAGGAATTGTCCGATTCCATGCATCAGCTTCTGGCCGAGTTGCAGGCCGATGAAGGAATCGACGACACGTTGCGGCAGGTCGAGTTGGAGGTTCGGGGCCTCAGGCGAAGCTGGGATCAGCTTCATGCACAGGTCAATACGCTCAGTGCCGCAACACAGCGCGCCCCCGACGGCTCCGGCTTCCGCGGCAATCCATCCTTCGCCCCGCGCCTGCGCGATTTCGATCAGGGCCTGAAAGCGCTGTTCCGCAGGCTGTCCGCCCTCTCGCGGGACAGAAGACAGTCGAGCTGGTCCCTCGAACAGGCGGCGCGTCAGGTTCGCGACAACATCGACCGCGTCTCCCTCGTCTCGGCCGAGACGGTTTTCGGCGCTTTCGGCCATATGGTCCGCGAGATCGCCCGCAAGGCCGGGCGCGACGTGAACGTGCGCAGCATCGGTCTCGACATCCAGGCGGACCGGCAGGTGCTTCAGGCTCTCAAGGATCCGGTGATGCACCTCCTGCGCAACGCGGTGAGCCACGGGATCGAACCGCCGGAGGATCGCCTTGCCACGGGCAAGGCCGAGCGGGCCGAAGTTACCCTGGAACTGGCGTCCCGCGGAGGGCGTCTGGTCATCGCGATCCGCGACGACGGACGGGGCCCGAACCTGGAACGCATCGAGGAGGTTGCCGTCGAACGCGGGCTGCTGCAGCGACGGTCGGCAGGCCATCCGCCGCCGATGATGGACCAGCTGCTGTCCCTCGTCTTCGCCCCTGGTTTCTCGACGGCAGGCGAAGTCGACCGGCTCTCGGGCCGGGGCATGGGCCTGTCCGTGGTCGCGGAGGCTGCCCGCAGGTTGCAGGGCTCCGTTCTGATGCGGCCGCGCTATCCCCATGGAACGGAGGTCCTGCTGAACGTGCCCTTCACGGCGGCACGCCAGCCCCTGCTGCTCCTGGAAGCGCAGGAGCGGATGTTCGGCCTGCCCTCCCATGCGGTGGTGCGCCTTCTGCGGCTGCCTGCCGATACGCTGGAAAGTGTGGAAGGCCGTCCCACGGCACGGATCGAGATCGGGGGACAGGACGTTATCGTCCCAGTCGTCGCCCTC
Source organism: Microvirga sp. 2MCAF35 (assembly GCF_052115545.1). Taxonomy (NCBI): domain Bacteria; kingdom Pseudomonadati; phylum Pseudomonadota; class Alphaproteobacteria; order Hyphomicrobiales; family Methylobacteriaceae; genus Microvirga; species Microvirga sp. 2MCAF35. Next base: position 47,234 of record NZ_JBFRGW010000009.1, on the reverse strand, counting down.
GCAGCCCTGACAGGATCCCCGAATGCCCCCCTCCCCATCGAGGCTGGACACGTGAAGGCCGTGCTCGTCCGTCACGGCCCCCGCGCCTGCGCGCTTGCCGTCGATACCTTCCACGATGTCCGGACGATGCTGGTCAGCGACGTCCAGGCGGTCGGGCTCAACGAGCTGGTCTCGGGCACCGTCCTTCTGGAAAACGAAACGCCGGCCCTCGTGCTGAGCCCCGACAAACTGGTCGAGCACTGGGTGAAGAACGAGGGCAGTCTCGCGGCCGGAGGCCTGGGGCTTGCCCGGTGGGCGCCCGAGGAAGAGCGGCGGGCGCGGACGATCCTCGTGGTCGACGATTCCATCACCACGCGCACGCTCGAGAAGAGCATTCTGGAGGCGCAGGGCTACGAAGTCCTCCTCAGCGTCGACGGCATCGATGCCCTTCACGTCCTGCGTTCGGGCGAGGCCATCGTCGATCTCGTCATTGCCGACGTGGAAATGCCGCGCATGGACGGATTCGGACTGCTGCAGGCGGTCAAGAACGATCCGCGTCTTTCGACCCTTCCGGTCATCCTCATGACCTCGCGCGCCGATCCGGAGGACGTGCGCAAGGGTCTCGACCTGGGCGCGAGCGCCTATATTACGAAGCAGAAGTTCGATCAGCGCGAACTCCTGGCGACGATCGGGCAGGTGCTGTGAGTTTCCGGCGATGAGTATGGCGTCTCAGCCACGGGTGCGCGTGATGGTCGTCGAGGATTCCCTTGTCGTCCGTCAGCTGCTCGTCCATATCATCGCCAGCGATCCCCGCCTCGTGGTGGCCGCCGCCGTCAGCTCGGCCGAGGACGCCCTTCAGGAAATCGGCCGCGTGCAGCCGGATGTGGTGTCCATGGATATCCGCCTTCCCGGCATGGACGGGCTCGAGGCCACGCGCCGGATCATGTCGGAACATCCGACCCCCATCGTCGTCATCGCCGACAGCATCGAGGATTCCTCTCTCAAGATCTCCATGAATGCCCTGCGGGCGGGCGCGCTCACGGTGGTGGAAAAGCCCGTCGGTCTCTCCAGCGCCAATTATGCGGGGATTGCCAGCACCATCTGCACACAGCTCTACATCATGAGCCAGGTGCCGGTGGTCCGGCAGCGCTCGTTTGCGCCATGGCGCGAGAGAACGGCCGTTACGCCTCCCAAGCGCGATCTGGAATGGAACGCGGCGCATCCGAGCATCATGGGGATCGCCGCCTCCACGGGCGGGCCTCCGGCCCTCGCCAAGGTCCTGGGCGCGCTCCCGGCGGACTTCCCGCTGCCGGTCCTCCTCGTCCAGCACATGGGCGCTCCGTTCATGGAAGGTTTTGCCTCCTGGCTGAACGGGCTGATGCCTTTGAACGTCCGCCTGGCCCAGGATCAGGAAATCCCGACCGCGGGCAATGTCTACGTAGCGCCCGGCGACCGGCACCTGCTGCTTTCTCCCGCCGGGACCCTGAAGGTGAGCGCCGAACCTCCCCTGGGCAACCAGCGCCCCTCCGCCACCATCCTGTTCCAGTCGATGGCTCGGTCCGTCGGCCGCCGGGGCCTCGGGGTCATCCTCACCGGCATGGGCGAGGATGGAGCGCAGGGCCTCGTCGAGCTGCGCCAGGCCGGAGGCTACGGACTGGCCGAGGACGAAAGCACCGCCGTCGTCTATGGCATGCCGGCCGCGGCGTCCCGCCTGGGCGGGGTCAATGTCAGCCTGCCCCTCGACCTGATCGCTCCCCGAATCCTGAGGCTGGCCCGGGGAGAGGGCGAATGAGCGCCGGTTCCGTTGCGCAGGCCGCCGAAATCCTCCTGGTCGAGGATTCGGAAACCCAGGCTCTCCAGTTGCGCCACATGCTCGAGACGAACGGGTTCAACGTTTCCTGGAGTTCCACCGCAGAAGCGGCCCTCGACAGCCTGAACGAAAAGCTGCCCGAGCTCGTCATCGCCGATTTCCACCTGCCCGGCATGAACGGGGACGAGTTGACCCGTCAGATGCGCCTCAACGTACGGACGCGGGCGATCCCGGTCATCATGCTGACGGAAGCCAGGGAGCGGACCGTCGAGCGGCAGGGACTGGAGAGCGGCGCGGATGCCTATATCTCGAAATCCGCCGAGCAGGAGCTGATCGTTCTCCGGATCAAGGCGCTGCTGCGCCGGCGTTCGTCTCCCATCGGGGATTCCCGGGAAGAGCGGCAATCCCCGAGTTTCGGAACCTTCCGCCGCGCCTGCGTCCTGATCGTGGACGACAGCCCGACACACCGCACCTATCTGCAGAATCTGCTGGCCCATGAGGGCTATGCCGTGACGCCGGCCTCGGAGCCGGCCGAGGCGCTCCGGCTCGTCCGCGCACGGGACGCCACCTGGGACTGCATTCTGGTCAACCTGCTCAGTCCGGGTTTCGACGGTGTCGAACTCTGCCGCCAGCTGAACCTCTATCGCGGCCTTGCCCCCCTTCCGGGCACCGACGCCCCGACCTTCGCCATCGTGGGCCTTGGAAACGAGGAAGGCGGCGACATCCTTGCGCGTGCCTTCGCTGCGGGCGTGGACGACATCGTCCCCTCCTCGATCGAAGCCGATGTGATGCGCGTGCGTATCCGCGCCCTCGTCCGGCGCAAGCTCATGCAGGACGAGAACTGGCGCATCGAGGCGGAGCTGCGCGAACGGGAGCTGGCCCTCGCCAAGGCCCGGGCCGAGGCCGCTTCGGCCGAGGCGCTCGCCAACGCCAACCGCGAGCTGGCGGAAGCCAACGACCTTCTCAAGGGCACCCAGGCACAACTCGTCCAAGCCGCCAAGATGGCATCCCTCGGTGAATTGGTGGCGGGCATCGCCCATGAGATCAACAATCCCCTCGCCTTCATCCAGGCGCACCAGGGGACCGTGGAGAGACTGCTGACGGAAATCGCCGCGAAGCTCCCGCCGGGGGCCGGCCTCGAGCGGCAGGTGCAGAAATCGCGCGACCGGGTCGGCGCCATGAAGCTGGGCCTCGCCCGGATCCAGGAGCTCGTCCTCAACCTGAGACGCTTCTCCCGCCTGGACGAGGGCGACTTCCAGACGGTCAACGTACCGGAATCGATCGAAACCGTCCTGGCCCTTCTGGGCCACAAGCTCGGCACGCGGATCGACGTGCGCCGACATTACAACGCGGTTCCCGATCTTTACTGCTCTCCTGCCCTTCTGAACCAGGTGGTCATGAACATCGTCGGCAATGCCGCGGATGCGATCAAGGGAACCGGCGGCATAGACATTGAAACTGAGAGCGACGGGACAACCTATACCATCAAGATCAGCGATACCGGGCCGGGAATCCCGGGGGAATTGCGGGAGCGCATCTTCGAACCGTTCTTTACGACCAAGCCCGTAGGGTCTGGAACTGGACTTGGCCTCGCCATCGCTTATAGCGTGGTCCAGGCCCACAAAGGATCGATTGCGGTGGATGCAGGCCCCCAGGGGGGCGCTCGCTTCACCCTCACGATCCCGAGGCATATTGTTTCATGACCTTGTCGAGCGAGATGAATTCAACCCATGGCACGATCCTGGTCGTCGACGACGAACCGGACATCCTGATTGCGCTCGAGGATCTGTTCGAGAACGACTACCGTGTGCTGACGGCCTCGTCGCCCATCCAGGCGCTCGACATCATCCGGCACGAACCCGACATCGCCATCATCATCTCGGACCAGCGCATGCCCGAGATGCAGGGCGACGAGTTCCTGGCCCAGGCCCGTCACGAGACCGATGCCGATGCCATTCTTCTCACCGGCTATGCGGATCTCAAGGCCGTCATCGGCGCGGTCAACAAGGGCCGCATCATGGCCTATGTCCCGAAACCCTGGGATCCGGCCGCTCTCTCCAACATGGTGGCTGCGGCCTACCAGCGGCGCATGCTGGCCCGCAAGCTCGACACGGAACGCGCTCTTCTGCGCGGACTGATGGAAAGCACGGGCGACCTGATCTCGTTCAAGGATCTGGAGGGCCGCTTCGTCCGCCTGAACGCCAGCAAGGCGCGAAGCCTCGGCTGCGGCACGGAGGATTGCCTGGGCCGCAGGGAGCGTGACTACGTCTCGCCCGAGCGGGCCATGATGATCGAAGAGGCGGAGCGCCGGGCCGTCGCGGCGCGCGCGCCCGACGAGGTGACCGAGGAGCGCACCGCCCCCGACGGCACGACCCAGTGGATCCTCATCAACCACATCCCGATCCTGGACGAGGCGGGAACCGTCACGAACCTGGCCACCATCGAGCGCGACATCACCGAACGCAAGCTGATGGAAATGCGCCTGCGGCAGGCGGACAAGATGCAGGCTCTCGGGACCCTCGCGGGCGGCGTCGCCCACGACTTCAACAACCTGCTGATGGCCGTCCTCGGCAGCCTGGATCTCGCCTCGCGCCGGGCTCCCGACGATCCGCGGCTGACCCGGCTTCTGCAGAATGCCACCTACGCGGCGGAGCGGGGAGCCTCTCTGACCCAGCGGCTCCTGAGCTTCAGCCGCCAGCGCGACCTGCGGCTTCAGGCCGTGGACGTGAACCAGGTCATCACCGGGATGAACGACCTGCTGACCCGCACCCTCGGCGGCGTGATCCGGATCGAGCGGCATCTTAGCGACGCCCTGTGGACGGCCATGGTCGACCCGGACCAACTCGAACTCGCAATTCTAAATCTGTGCATCAATGCCCGCGATGCCATGGCCGAGAACGGCATTCTGACCCTCTCGACCCGCAACGAGATGGTGGAAGAAGGCCGGATCCCCGACCTGGGCGGCGGCGAATATGTGGTGATTGCGGTCGCGGATACCGGCAGCGGCATTGCGCCCGAGGTTCTGACCAGAGTGCTCGAGCCTTTCTTCACCACCAAGGAGGTGGGCAAGGGAACAGGGCTCGGATTGCCGATGGTCTATGGGCTGGCGCAGCAATCCGGCGGCACCGTGACCATCCACAGCACGATTGGGGCGGGAACGACGGTGGAGCTCTATCTGTCGCGCGCCGCCACGGAACGGAAAGAGGGGCCGCAGGAGCAGCAGGCGCTCGCCCCCGATGCGCCCAAGGTGCGGATCCTTCTCGTCGACGACGACGCGGAGGTTCGGACCGTCACGGCCGCCTACCTGACCGAGATGGGACACCGGGTCGTGGAGGCCGCGGACGGATCATCGGCCCTCGATATCCTGAAGGCGGACAATCAGCTGGATCTTCTCATCGCCGACTTTGCGATGCCCGGCATGACGGGAACCGATCTCGCCGGCAAGGCGCGGGAGATCCGGCCCGGTCTCGGGATCCTGCTCGTGACGGGATATGCCGATCCGAAGCGACTGCCGGACGACTACCTGATGCTCCACAAGCCCTTCAGCCGCGCCGATCTGGCCGCGAAAGTGACCGAGGCGGCCTGTCTGGATCAGGCACACGGCTCCTCCGCCTGACCTGCTCTCCGGATCCACAGATTATGGACAAAAGGTGTTTCGGCGGTTTTGGCTGAAACCCGGCCGGAATCGCGGAAAATTGACCCTTTTCCCTGGCGATTCTGGCTGCCCTAGCGGCAGAAAATGGTAAATTTCCTTTAAATATTATCCATTGTTTCATGGACAGATTGACATTTTCGGGGCTTCGCACCTTAACTCCGTCACAGAACGGCCACGAGTAGAGCCGTCTCAGAGGACCTAGGTAATGAAAAAATCAGCCCTTTTCGCAGCCATCTGCGTTCCGGCTTTCCTGGTCGCCGCTCCGCTGGCAGCCAAAACCCTTGTCTACTGCTCCGAGGGCAGCCCGGAGAACTTCTATCCTGGCGTGAACACCACCGGCACCTCCTTCGATGCCAGCGAGCAGATCTACAGCCGTATCGTCGAATTCGAGCGCGGCGGCACGAAGGTTCAGCCGAGCCTCGCCGAGAAGTGGGACGTCTCCGCTGACGGCACGGTCTACACCTTCCACCTGCGCAAGGGCGTGAAGTGGCACTCCAATAAGAACTTCAAGCCGACCCGCGACATGAACGCGGACGACATCGTGTTCATGTTCGAGCGTCAGTGGAAGGAAGCTAACCCCTTCTTCAAGGTCACGAGCCCCAACCACTCCTACTTCGGCGACATGGGCATGCCCGCCCTGCTGAAGTCGGTCGAGAAGGTCGACGACTACACGGTGAAGGTGACCCTGAACCGTCCCGAGGCTCCGTTCCTGGCCGATCTCGCCATGATGTGGGCGAGCGTTCAGTCGAAGGAATATGCCGACGCCATGATGAAGGCCGGCACGCCTGAGAAGATCGACCAAGATCCGATCGGCACGGGCCCGTTCTATCTGGTCCAGTACCAGAAGGACGCGATCATCCGCTATAAGGCCTTCCCCGAGTATTTCCGCGGCAAGGCCGCCCTCGACGACCTCGTCTTCTCGATCACCCCGGACGCCTCCGTGCGCTGGGCGAAGCTCCAGAAGGGCGAATGCCACGTCATGCCGTACCCGAACCCGGCTGACCTCGAGGCCATGAAGAAGGACACGAACGTCCAGATTCTCGAGCAGCCCGGCCTGAACATCGGCTATCTCGCCTATCAGACCACGAAGAAGCCCTTCGACGACGTGCGCGTCCGCAAGGCCTTCAACATGGCCATGAACAAGAAGGCGATCGTCGACGCCGTGTTCCTCGGCTCGGGCGTTCCGGCCAAGAACCCGATCCCGCCGTCCATGTGGTCGTATAACGACAAGGTGAAGGAAGACGAGTACAACCCGGAAGCCGCCAAGAAGCTTCTGGCGGAAGCCGGCTACCCGAACGGTCTCGAGACGGACCTGTGGGCCATGCCCGTGCAGCGTCCCTACAACCCGAATGCCCGCCGCATCGCCGAGCTGATGCAGGCCGACCTCGCCAAGATCGGCGTGAAGGCCGAGATCAAGAGCTTCGAGTGGGGTGAGTACCGCAAGCGGGCCCAGGCCGGCGAGCACCAGATGGCTCAGCTCGGCTGGACGGGCGACAACGGCGATCCGGACAACTTCCTGCACACCCTGCTGGGCTGCGCCTCGGCAGAGAGCGCTTCCGGCTCGAACATCGCCAAGTGGTGCTACAAGCCGTTCGACGACATCGTCACGAAGGCGAAGGTCACGACCGATCAGGCCGAGCGCACCAAGCTCTACGAGCAGGCTCAGGTGATCTTCAAGGAGCAGGCTCCCTGGTTCACCGTGGCTCACGCCGTCCAGCTGAAGCCGATCCGCAAGGAAGTCGTGGACTTCAAGCTCTCGCCGTTCGGTCGCCACACCTTCTACGGCGTGGATATCAAGGGCAAGTAAGCTCATCCCTTCAACCTACGGCGGAGCGGCTCAAAAAAGCCGCTCCGCCTTTTTACGTTCAGACGATGCTCAGATTCATTTTCACTCGCGTCAGCCTGATCATACCGACCTTCCTCGGGATCACGCTGCTGGCCTTTTTCCTGATCCGCCTTGTCCCGGGCGATCCCATCGAAACACTTGCTGGCGAGCGCGGCATCGATCCTGCCCGCCATGAGCAGCTCCTGAAGGAATATGGCCTCGACCGGCCGGTCTTCGTGCAATACGGGATCTATCTCTCCCGCGTTTTGCAGGGCGATCTCGGCAAGTCGATGATCACCCAGGAGCCCGTTCTCAACGAATTCTCGTCGCTGTTCCCCGCAACGGTCGAGCTGGCGCTCTGCGCAATCATCTTTGCTCTCGTGCTCGGACTTCCGGCGGGCATCATCGCGGCCATCCGACGAAATTCGATCTTCGATCATGGCGTGATGGGCATCTCGCTGACCGGCTATTCCATGCCGATCTTCTGGTGGGGTCTCATCCTCATCCTGCTCTTCTCGGTGCAGCTGGACCTGACCCCGGTCTCCGGCCGCATCGACGTGCTCTATTACATCGAGCCGGTCACCGGATTCCTCCTGATCGACACCCTGCTCTCCGACGAGCCGGAAGCCTTCTGGTCGGCGGTGAACCACCTGATCCTTCCCACCATCGTCCTCGGCACGGTGCCCCTGGCGGTAATCGCCCGCATGACGCGCTCGGCCATGCTCGAGGTGCTGGGCGAGGATTATATCCGCACCGCCAAGGCCAAGGGTCTGCCCCGGTTCCGGATCATCGCCCTCCATGCCCTGCGCAACGCGCTCATCCCCGTCGTGACGGTGATCGGCCTGCAGGTCGGCGTGCTGTTCACCGGCGCGATCCTCACGGAAACCATCTTTTCCTGGCCGGGCGTCGGCAAATGGCTCATCGACGCCATCTTCCGCCGCGATTATCCGGTACTCCAGGGCGGTGCCCTGCTGCTCGGCGTTGTCGTGATGAGCGTGAATCTTCTCGTCGACCTTGCCTACGGTCTCATCAATCCTCGTATCAGGCATACGCGATGACCACAGAAACCATGGAAGCCCCGGCTGTCGCAGCTCCGACGGCCACCCCTCCCCACCCGCTGCGCGAGTTCTGGAGCTATTTCAGCGCCAATCACGGCGCCGTTGCCGGACTCGTCGTGATCGTCGCGGTGGTGCTCGTGGCGCTGCTCGCCGACGTGCTCGCCCCGCACTCGCCCTATCTCACCGACACCACCATCGCCCTGAAGCCGCCGTTCTGGCAGGAGGGCGGCTCGTTCGCCTATCCGCTCGGCACCGATCCGATCGGCCGTGACATCCTTTCGCGCATGATCTACGGCGCGCGCCTGTCGCTCCTGATCGGCATCGTGGTGGTGACGATCTCCATCATCATCGGAACGGTGCTCGGCCTCGTCGCAGGCTTCTTCCGCGGCCTGACCGAGATCTTCATCATGCGCCTGATGGACATCGTCCTCACCCTGCCGAGCCTCCTGCTCGCCATCGTGATCGTGGCGGTGCTCGGGCCCGGCCTGATGAACGCCATGCTGGCCGTGGCGCTGGTGATCCTGCCGCACTACGTGCGCCTTGCCCGCGCGGCGGTGATCACGGAAACCTCGAAGGACTACGTGACGGCGGCCCGGGTGAGCGGTGCCGGCACGATGCGCCTGATGTTCAGGGAAGTGCTGCCGAACTGCACCGCTCCGCTGATCGTGCAGGCTTCTCTCGGCATCTCGACCGCCATCCTGGATGCCGCCGCGCTCGGCTTCCTCGGCCTCGGCGCGCAACCGCCGTCGCCCGAATGGGGCACCATGCTGGCCGATGCCCGCGAATTCGTGCTCCGCGCTTGGTGGGTCGTGACCTTCCCCGGTCTCGCCATCCTGATCACTGTGCTCGCCTTCAATCTTCTGGGCGACGGTCTTCGCGATGCCCTCGACCCGAAACTGAAGAGGTCCTGATCATGGCGCTTCTTGAAATCGAGAACCTCGTCGTCGAGTTTCAGACCTCGGTCGGCATGTTCCGGGCAGTCGATGGCGTGTCGCTGAAGGTCGACGAGCGCGAGGTTCTGGCGATCGTCGGCGAATCCGGCTCTGGCAAATCCGTCTCGATGCTCGCCGTGATGGGCCTTCTGCCGTGGACCGCGAAGGTGACGGCCGACAAGATGGCCTTCAACGGGCGTAACCTCCTGACACTGTCCGATTCCGAGCGCCGCAAGATCGTCGGCAAGGATATCGCGATGATCTTCCAGGAGCCGATCGCAAGCCTCAATCCGTGCTATACGATCGGCTTCCAGATCGAGGAAGTGCTGCGCTTTCATCTCGGTCTCGGGCGTCGGGAGCGGCGCGCGCGCGCCATCGAGCTCCTGACCTTGGTCGGCATTCCTGACCCGGACGAGCGCCTGAGTTCGTTCCCGCACCAGATGTCCGGCGGCCAGTGCCAGCGCGTGATGATCGCCATGGCCATCGCGTGCAATCCGAAGCTCCTGATCGCCGACGAGCCCACCACGGCGCTCGACGTCACGATCCAGAAGCAGATCCTGGACCTTCTCGTGAAGCTTCAGGCCGAGCACGGGATGGGCATGATCATGATCACCCACAATATGGGCGTGGTCGCGGAAACCGCCGACCGCGTCGTGGTCCAGTACAAGGGCCGCAAGATGGAGGAGGCGGATGTTCTGACGCTGTTCGAGAACCCGCGCAGCAACTACACGAAGGCTCTCCTGTCCGCGTTGCCCGACAACGCGACGGGCGACCGCCTGCCTACCATTGCCGATTATTTCAAGGACGGAAGCGAGATCGCCGGAGCGGCCGTATCATGAGTGTTGTTCTCGAAGCCCGAAACATCGTCCGGGATTACCATGTGCCCGGAGGCCTCTTCTCCAAGGGCCGTACCGTCCACGCCGTCAAAGGCGTGAGCTTCACGGTCGAGAGGGGCAAAACCCTCGCCATCGTCGGCGAGAGCGGCTGCGGCAAGTCCACGCTCGCGCGCATCCTCACGCTGATCGACCCCGCGACGTCCGGTGACCTTCTCATCCAGGGCAACAAGGTCGACATCGTCAAAGGGGACCTCACGAAGGATCTCCGGCGCGAAGTGCAGATCGTGTTCCAGAACCCCTACGGATCGCTCAATCCCCGCCAGAAGATCGGCGACGTGCTCGGCGCGCCGCTGGTGATCCATGGCAACGTGCCGGCGTCCGAGCGCCGCGAGCGCGCCATGGCGATGCTGAAGAAGGTCGGCCTCGGCGAGGAGCATTACAACCGCTATCCGCATATGTTCTCCGGCGGTCAGCGCCAGCGCATCGCGATTGCCCGCGCCCTGATGCTCAATCCGAGCCTACTCGTCCTCGACGAGCCGGTTTCCGCGCTCGACCTCTCGGTCCAGGCACAGGTGCTGAACCTGCTGGCCGATCTCCAGGACGAGTTCAACCTGACTTACGTCTTCATCAGCCATGACCTGTCGGTGGTGCGCTACATCGCCGATGACGTGATGGTGATGTATTTCGGCGAGGCCGTGGAATACGGAACCCGCGACGAAGTGTTCTCGAGCCCGAAGCACGACTACACCAAGACGCTCTTCGCCGCGACGCCGCGCGCGGATCCCGCGAGCATCAAGGCGCGACTGGCGCGCAAGAACGCGGCCTGAGGGCTATCAGGCCGGCAACGGCAGTCGCCTGGCTGCCGTTGCCTCTTCCACGGCCGGCGTATTGGCCGGCTCCGGCAGCTTCTCCTCGCCGGTCGCCGTTTTCAGGCACTGCACCACGGCATCCCTCAAGGACGACACGTAGTAATTGGCGCCGAGCGTCGCGCGCATCGTCTCGTTTTTCAGGACCGCATCCTCAGCCGGCCAGAGACCGACCAGGGCAGGAGCCTTCGCCTTCTGCTTGAGGCGGCGCAGAAGATAGCGCAGATGCGCCGGCGTGCCGCTGATCTCCAGGTAGCTGATGCACACCATCTGCACGCCGGTCATGTCGAGATTGAAGATCTCCCGGCGCGACACGGCCGAATGCGGGATGACGCGGGTACCGAGTCCGTGCTTGTTCAGGAGTTGTGCCAGCATCTCGGACGCAGCCTCATCGAGCGGGCCGCGACCGGCGACGCACAGGATCGCGCCTTCCGCGCTCCAAGCCTCGGGGATATTGCTTTCCGGCGGCATCGGCTGCGCGATAGCCGGCTCCTTGTTGCTGGGCTTCTCGCTCGCGGGAGATGCGACCGGCTCATCCTTGGTCTCCTGCGGGTGCGGCTCCACATCGTTGTGGGCGCTGAGGTCCTGCACCAGCGCCCGGATCACATCCTTGACCTGATCGAGCTGACGCTGGGTGAGCACGCCGCGCGTTGCATCGTTGGCCGCCAGTTGAAGACCCCTGAGCGCGACTTCGTCGTAGTAGGAGGTCAGCGAGCGTTCCTTCAGCAGGAGTTCCGCCGAATCCAGCGCCTCGTCCGGATCCCCGGCCAGCATGCGCTGGTAGAGGTTCTCGGCCGGCGTCAAAGCGGGCCTGTCGCCCAGCAGGACGTCGAGAAACTCGAGTCTCTCCACATGCCGGCCCAGCACCACGAGGCACAGGGTCAGGGGCGTGGCGATGAGAAGGCCGACCGGCCCCCAGAGCCAAGTCCAGAAAATAGCCGAGATGACGACTGAGAAGGGCGAAAGGCCCGTGCTTTGCCCATAGACGATCGGCTCGATCACGTGCCCCATCAGGGGCTCGCCGATCACGAACAGCGCCAGGGTCATGAGCGCCATGGACCAGCCGGGATCGACGGCGGCGGCCAGGAGGATCGGCGGCAGGGCCGCAAGGAACGAGCCGATATAGGGCACGAAGCGCAACAGCGCGGCGAAGACGCCCCACAGGACGGGGCTCGGCACGCCGATCAGCCACAGGCCGATGGCGGCAACGACGCCGAAGGAGGCATTCAGGGCAAGCTGGGTCAGGAAGTACCGGCTGAGCCGGCGCGCCGCATCGTCCATGGCGACCGTGGTGCGATGGAGATCGCTCGCCCCGAAGAGGCGGATCATCCGGTCGCGCAGATCTTCCCGCTGCATGAGAATGAAGACGAGCACCACGAACACGATGCCCATGGTGGCAAGTGGCCCAAGCACCGGCAGCAGCACGTCCCGGGCCATCTGGAACGGCGTCGGTTCCGGCTCATGGACTTCGACCGGCAGCGGGCCCGACGCCTCCGGCGGCGTGGACGCCGGCGGTGCCGATGCGGCAGGCCTCGCGGGCGTCTGCTCCGGTGGCGGCTCCGCGACGGCGCGGTCGAAACGGCGGCCGACATCCTTCAGGAGGCTCGGCAGCTTTCCGAGCGTTCCCTCACGGAGCGAGCCGACCTTCGTTTCGATGGTGGTCTGATAGCGCGGCAGGTCGCTCGCCAAGCCGGCCAGCTGGAAACCAATGACCGTGCCGAGAGAACCGATGATCCCGAGGGCGACGAGCACGGCAACGATGACGGACGGAACCCGCCCGAGACGCCACCGGCGTAGCAATTCGACGAAGGGGGCCAGCACGAAGGCCAGCAGGATCGCCATCACCACGGGCAGAAAGACTTCCCGGCCCACATAGAGGCCGGCGAGCACGACGACCCCAACGGCCAGGGTCATGAGCCCGGAGAGCCCAGGAACGGCGGGCGGCTCGATCTCCGTCTCCGAGGGAGGCAAGGTGGGAGGGCCTGGACGCATTTAAGGGATCTCTGCTGGGCCGCGAGACACTCTCGCCGACCTGCAAACAACGTCTTGGACGGCCAAACGATCCTTGAGCGTAACAACAACGCTCCTCCGCCGGAGAAAGCTGGGACCTTTTGCCATCTGCCTGGCCGGGAATCCCATCCCATCTCATGAGGATCCCGAGCCCTACCCTTCAAATATCAGCCCTCATGCCGCTCACCAGACGCAATCTCCTGATCGGGGCAGCCCTGTCTGCCTCCTCGACCGCTCACGCCCAACAGGACAAGCCGAACGCAATGCCCGTCACGACCCAGCGAAACAGTTTCAAGAGCGGAGGCAAAGCCATTGCCGTCGAGACCTTCCAGGCAGCAGGCTCCTCGCCCCGCCCTGCGGTGCTGATGCTGCACGGCGCCGACGGCCTGAGCTACAACACGCAGTATCGCGAGGGCGCCCGGAATGTGGCGGCTGCTGGGTACCAGGTTCACCTCGTCCACTACCTCGACCGCACCGGCGAGAAGCGGGCTTCCTTCGGCACCCTGTTCCAGAACTTCATGCCCTGGATGAGCACGGTCCAGGATGCCCTCTCCTTCGCGTCGGATCAGCCGAATGCCGACTCACGTCGCATCGGCATCGTCGGCATCTCGCTCGGGGCGGCGCTCAGCCTTGCGGTGGCCAGCACGGATCCCCGAGTAAAGGCGCTGGTGAACTATTTCGGACCGCTGCCGCAGGGGGCGATCGCCACCACGTCCAAGCTGCCGCCGACCCTGGTCCTGCACGGCTCGGCCGATCCCATCGTGCCCGTGGCGAACGCCTATGCGGTCGAAGCGCTGCTGCGCCAGCAGGACGTGCCGCACGAAATCAAGGTCTATCCCGGTCAAGGTCATGGCTTCAGGGGCAAGGCGGAGGACGATGCGTCCGCCCGATCCCTCGCCTTCCTGCAGCGGTATCTTGCCGACGCGGACGTCTCGTCAGAGTCGAGACCCCTTCCCGTCGGTGGGTGAGAACATTAAGACTTGCAGCTCGACGATCATCAGGCAGGAGCAATTATGACGGCTTCAGACGCGGCTCTCGCAGGCAATCCCCTCCTCGCACAATGGAATACCCCGTTCGGGATTCCGCCCTTCGAAAGCATCGTGCCGGAGCATTACAAGCCCGCCTTCGACAGGGCGCTGGCGGAGCAGCAGAGGCAGATTGGGGCCATTGCCGACAGCGCCGAGGAGCCCAGCTTTACCAACACCATCGAAGCGCTGGAAAAGAGCGGGCAGGCCCTGAAGAAGGTCGGCGGCGTGTTCTTCAATCTGGCCGGATCGCATACCAACGACGCGATCCAGGCGGTGGAGCGCGAGATGGCGCCGATCCTCGCCAAGCACCGCAACAGCATCTTCATGAACGAAGCGCTCTACCGGCGCGTGGCGGCTCTCTACGGGAAGCGCGACAGCCTCGGCCTCACGCCCGAGCAGGCCCGCGTCCTCGACCGGTACCATACCATTTTCGTACGCGCCGGAGCAAAGCTCGGAACGGACGAGAAGAAGCGGCTCGCCGCCATCACCGAGCGGCTGGCGAGTCTCGGCACGCAGTTCTCGCAGAACGTGCTGGCGGACGAGAAGTCCTATCAGCTCGTTCTCGACGGCGAGGCGGATCTCGACGGCCTTCCCTCCTTCCTGCGCGAAGCGGCCGCGCAGGCCGCCGAGGAGCGTGGGCTACCGGGCAAACATGTGATCACCCTCTCCCGCTCCAGCATCGAGCCCTTCCTGCAATTCTCCAAGCGCCGCGACCTGCGCGAGCAGGCCTTCAAGGCCTGGGCTGCACGCGGCGACAACGGCAATGCGACCGACAACAAGGCCATCATCGCCGAGACGGCGGCCCTGCGGGCGGAGCGCGCGAAACTTCTCGGCTACGAGACATTCGCCGATTTCAAGCTCGCCGACACCATGGCCAAGACGCCCGACAACGTCGAGAAGCTCCTGACCGACGTCTGGACGCCGGCCATTGCCCGAGCCAAGGGGGAACGGGACGACTTGCAGGCCCAGGCGCAATCCATCGGCGACAACATCGTCATCGAACCGTGGGACTGGCGCTATTATGCCGATCAGGTCCGCATGGCGCGTCACAATCTCGATGAGGCGACCATCAAGCCGTATTTCCAGCTCGACCGGATCATCGAGGCCTCGTTCGAGACGGCCAACCGACTCTTCGGCCTCAGCTTCAAGGAGCTGAAGGATTTTCCGCGCTACCACCCCGATATCCGCGCCTGGCAGGTGATGGATGCTGACGGCAATCCTGTCGGCACCTTCATCGGCGATTATTTCGCACGTCCGTCCAAGCGCAGCGGCGCATGGATGAGCGCCTTCCGGTCGCAGGAGAAACTCACCGGCGACGTTCGGCCGATCATCGTCAACGTGATGAACTTCGCCAAGGGCGCCGCGGGCGAACCGTCGCTCCTGAGCTTCGACGATGCGCGGACCCTGTTCCACGAATTCGGCCACGGCCTGCACGGCCTGCTCTCGAACGTGACCTATCCGCTGCTCGCGGGGACGGCCGTGTCGACGGATTTCGTGGAGCTCCCCTCGCAGCTCTACGAGCATTGGCTGTCGCAGCCGGACATCCTGCGCCGCTACGCAACCCATTACCGGACCGGCGAACCGATTCCGGAGGAGCTGCTTGCCCGCCTGATGGCCGCGCGCAACTTCAATCAGGGCTTCGCAACAGTCGAATACCTGTCATCCGCCTTTGTCGATCTGGAACTCCATCGCCGCAAGAATCCCAAGGATCTCGACGTGTCGGCCTTCGAGGCGCAGACGCTTGAAAAGATCGGCATGCCGCGCGAGATCATCATGCGCCACCGCACGCCGCATTTCACGCATGTCTTCTCGGGCGACGGTTATTCGTCGGGCTATTACAGCTATCTCTGGTCGGAGGTGCTGGACGCCGATGCCTTCACGGCCTTCGAGGAGACCGGCGATGCCTTCGACAAGGCCATGGCGGACAGGCTGAAGCGCTTCATCTATTCCGCCGGCAACCTGCGCGATCCGGCCGAAGCCTACACGGCCTTCCGCGGGCGCCTGCCCACGGCAGACGCGCTTCTCGCCAAGCGTGGCTTGGCGTCGGTCGTCGAGGATGCGTGAGGGAAGTAAACGGCGGGCCGCGAAAGCGGCCCGTCACGCCGTGCCGGTCGCGAGTTCTCTCGACCGCTTCAAAGCGTAGAAGCGAATCTTGACGATTCGCGATGCTTCCTTAGGAGGCGCCTGGGGCACCGGCATGGGATGCAGGACGCTCTTCAGGAAAGCCGCTCCCTTCGGATCGATCTCCAGAGCTTTCGCATCGAGCACCGGCATGGGGACTGTCCCTTCTTGGTTTCGTGGCTGACCGGAAACGCAACGCCTACAAAGAAGAACAAGCCCACAACGGCAAAGTTCCCTCAGATCAGCGGGAGAACCGGAGCTCGCTGACCTGTCGGGAAACCTGCCCGGGCGGCAGGATAGACGATGGAAAGTGGGCTTTATTGGGGCTGTCGGGAAAACGTTGAGGCTCCAGACAAAGCCCGCCGTGACGGCCATACCGGGCTCCGTCCAGGCCTTGCACCGGTATGTCGATCAGGTGACCGTCATAGAACTGGACGCCTGGCTCCGTGGTCCAGAGTTCCATGGAAAGACCGTTGCGGCCCGAGGCCAGCGTTACCGCATGGCGCAGGTCTCCATAGGGTCCGCGCAAGACATAGTTGATGTCGTAGAGGGTGTGCTGCGGCCCATGGATCGGCCGCGCCGACGTGAAGTCGTAATCGGTGCCCGCGACTGCCGTGATCTCGCCCGTCGGAATGAGATCGGGCCGGGTCGGCGTGATGTAATCGCCCGCAATCGTCAGCTCGTGCGAGGAAATGTCGGGGCCGCCGTCGAGGTTGAAATAGCCGTGGGTGGTGAGATTGACCGGCGTCGGCTTGTCGCTCGTCGCCTCGAGCTCGATCCGCAGGCGCGACGACGGCAGGAGCGTGTAGGTGCAGGTCGCCAGAAGGCGGCCCGGATAGCCCATGTCGCCGTCGTCCGACACAAGGCTCAACGTCACGCTGGAGGGCGTGTGGTCGACGATGCTCCAGACCCGTGAGCCGAAGCCCTTGGCTCCGCCGTGAAGCTGGTTCTCGCCCTCATTGGCATCGAGCCGGTAGGTCTGTCCATTCAGGGTGAATTGTGCCTTCCCGATGCGGTTGCCGTAACGTCCGACGATGGCGCCGAAGTAGGGGGAATGGGTGACGTAATCCTCGATGGAGTTCAGGCCGAGCACCACCCGCTGTGAACCGCCCGCCACCGGGACCATCAGGTCCCGCACCACGGCGCCCCAGGTGAGAACCTTCGCCTCCACGCCGTCCGGGCCTTTCAGCGAAACCTGAAGCACGTCCTGCCCGTCGAGGGAGCCGAAACGCTCGATGGTCATGTTTCCTTACCCCTCGAAAATATGGGCCTGCAGGCCACGGATGCCGCCGGTCTCGACCTTGAAGAGATGGCCCGCCATCGGGTCGATATGGGGATCGTGGCCGATGGCGGCCGTGGTGATGTAGAGCGTGGTGAGATCGGGTCCGCCGAAGGCGCATTTCGTCACCTGGGCCGTGGGAACGGGCACGATGCGCTCCACGGAACCGTCCGGCGCGAATCGCGTGATGCGCGAGGCGCCCCAGTGGCAGACCCAGACATGGCCCTCCGCATCGACCGCCATGCCGTCCGGATGGGCCCATCCCTCTTCGAACCGGACGAAGGGGCGCGGCTCGCCGATCCGGCTTCCTTGAGCGTCGAGGACATAAACCGTGCCGTCGATCGTATCGGTCGCGTAGAGCCGCTGCCCGTCCGGGCTGAAAGCCGGGCCGTTGGTGACGATGATGCCGGAATGGAATTGGGTCAGCTCCTTGCCGTCCCAGCGCCAGAAGGCCCCGGAGCCCTCCTTTTCCTCGTCGTCCATGGTGCCGAAATAAATGGCCCCATCCGGTCCCACATGGCCGTCATTGATCCGGTTGTTCGGCTTGTCGCTGTCGGGCGCCACGATGGGCTGCGCCTCGCCGGTCTTGAGATTGAAGCGGGCGAGACCCGACTTGAAGCCCGCGATGACCACATCCTGGTCGGGCGTCAGGGCGATGAAGCCGATCCGCTCGGGCGCATCGACCCGGAAATGCTCCTTGGTATCCGGATGATACCGCCAGATTCCAGGGTTCTTGATGTCGACCCAGAACAGGGTGTTGGACCGGTGGTCCCAGACAGGGCCCTCGCCCAGGATGCAGGCGCTCGCCACCGCCACATGGGGTGTTTCCGGATGCACGGCTGGATGGGTCATGTGTCTCCCCTTGTGAGATGATTTGAGTGCCTCCCCGCTCCTGCCGGTAACTCCGGCCGGGCGCGATGGGTCCCGTCACGCCGCCGCGCTCCCGGCGATTCGGTCTGCCAGGGCAACGAGGCGCAGGTCCGACCCGGCGGGTCCCATGATCGACAGCCCCAGCGGCGCCCCTGACCGGGAGGCGAGCGGGATCGAGACCTGCGGCAGGCCCGACAGCACCGACAGGCAGAGCAGGTTGAGGGCGTTGTTGCGGTAATCGTTCAGGGATTCGTCGCTATCCGAGAGGAGCGGCGCGATGTCCGGCATGGTCGGCAGGATCAGGACCGCATCATCGGCCAGAAGTGCGCTGAACCGCTTGCGGAAAGCCGCGCGGATCACCTGGGCCTCCGTCACCTGGGCGTCGGTCACCGCCTTCGAGAACTCGAACCGGTCGGCCACGCCAGGACCGAGGGGCGGGTGGTAACGCTCGATCATCGGGCCATCGATAGTCCAGGCCTCCCGGCTCTGGATGTAGCGCATGGCCCAATAAAGCGCCGTGAAGCCTTCCGGTGCAACATTGATCGGCTCGGGCCGCCCCAGGGCGGCTTCCGCCCGGCTCAGGGCCGGCGCGAGCGCATCCCGCACCTCTCTCTTGAGCAGGGCAAATGCATCCTGCGCCAGCAATACCCTGGGGCTCTGCGGCAGGGGAGCGCTGTCCGGGCCGAGCAGAACCTCGCCCACGCGCACGAAGGTGGCGCCATCACGGGTGAAATACCCGCAGGTGTCGAAGGAAGGCGCCAGATCGTGGCAGCCTTCGAGGCTCACCCGGCCATGGGTGGGCCGGATGCCGAAGAGCCCGCAATGATTGGCCGGCGCCCGGACGGACCCGCCCGTATCGGTGCCGAGAGCGAAATCGCACAATCCGTTGGAAACGGCCGCCGCCGAGCCCGAGGACGAGCCCCCCGGAATTCGATCGGGCGCACCGCCGTTCACCGGCGTGCCGAAATGGGCGTTCTTGCCGCTCATGGAGAAGGCCAGTTCGTCCGTGATCGTCTTGCCGACGAGCCGCGCGCCCGCATCGAGAAGCTTCTGGACCGTCGGGGCGGTCCGGGTCTTGATCCCGGACATGGCGAGCATGTGGGGCGATCCCGCACTGGTCGGATAGCCCGCCACGTCGAACAGGTCCTTGGCCGCGAAGGTCAGGCCCGAGAGCGGGCCGCTCGGAGCATGGGGGACTGGAACGGCCGGGTAAGGCATGAAAGCATGGGCGGGGTCGCGGTCGAGGAACATGGGGCCCGTCTGGCTCTGAGGAACGAAGGCGGCGAATGTGTCATTGCCTCGATGCTTCAAGCAAGCCGGGAATTCGCGAAGCGCGGCAGTTTGGGCTTTCTTCGAACCTGGAATGGCCCTAAATCCAGGCAGGCTCTCGATGGCAAGGAACGCGCAATGGCGAAGATTTCAACGATCCGCTGGCTGGCTCTGGGAGCGGCGCTCGCGCTCGGAGCGCCGTCGGTTCACGCGCAACAGGCCCCGATCAAGATCGGCGAGCTGAATTCCTACGCCCGCCAAGCGGCTTTCACCGTGCCTTACCGGAATGGCTGGCAGTTGGCCCTCGACGAGATCAACGCCAAGGGCGGGGTGCTCGGCCGCAAGATCGAGATCGTCTCCCGCGAGGACGGCGCCACCACGGGCGACGCCACCCGGGTGGCCGACGAGCTCGTGAGCCGTGAAGACGTCTCGCTGCTCTTCGGCTCGTTCCTGTCGAATGTAGGCGTCGCCATGGCGGATTTCGCCAACCAGAAGAAGATCGTCTACATCGCCGCCGAGCCCCTGACCGATGCCATCACCATGGCGCAGGGCAACCGCTACACCTTCCGCATCCGGCCCAACAACACCATGCAGGTGGGCATGCTGGTCGATCAGGCCAAGGCGTCGGGCGCGAAGCGCTGGGCCATCGTGGCGCCCAATTACGAATACGGCCAGTCGGCCGCGCAGGCGTTCAAGCGCCTGATCCAGGAGCGCGTGCCCGGCGCCGAGATCGTTGCCGAGCAATATCCTGCCCTCGGCAAGATCGAGGCCGGCGCCACCGTGTCGGCTCTCGAACAGACCAAGCCCGACGGCATCTTCAACGTGCTCTTCGGCCCCGACCTCACGCAGTTCGTGCGCGAGGGCAACACGCGCGGCCTCTTCGAGGGCGCGACGGTGCTCTCCCTCCTCACCGGCGAGCCCGAATGGCTCCTGCCGCTCAAGGACGAGGTGCCGGAGGGCTGGACCGTGACGGGCTATCCCTGGGACCAGATCACCGATCCCAAGCATAAGGCCTTCGTCGATGCGTACCGCGCGAAATACAACGACACGCCGCGTCTCGGCTCGCTCCTCGGCTATATGGTTGTGTACATGATCCGCGACACCCTCGAGCGCGCGGGCTCCACGGACACGGAAGCCGTCATCAAAGCGCTCGAGGATGAGAAGTTCGACACCGTCATCGGCCCCGTCACCATGCGCGGCATCGACAACCAGTCCACCATGGGCGCCTGGGTCGGCAAGCTCGCGCTCAAGGGCGCCTCGGGCGGCATGACGGACTGGACCTACAAGGACGGAACGTCGTTCATGCCGACCGAGGCCGAGGTGAAGGCGGTGCGGAAGGATTAGTCTTTGGGTGCGCGACGCGCACGTACCCTCCCCTTGAGGGGGAGGGTCGGCGCTTCAGCGCCGGGGTGGGGTGGTACCGCGACAGAAAACAACCATGGCCGATATCAGCCGCTTCAGACGTGAAAGAGCAAGGAAGCTTCGCTCGAATGCAACCGAGCCGGAGCAGCATCTCTGGCGCGCCCTGAAGACTATCCCCGTCTACGGCAGTCACTTCCGGCGGCAAGTGCCCATCGGTCCCTATATTGCTGATTTCGCCTGCCTGAAGGCGCGTCTCGTCATCGAACTCGACGGTGGTCATCATTCGCAGGACGATATCGCCGCAAAAGATGAGGCCAGAACGCAATGGCTTGAGAAAGAAGGCTATCGCGTCGTTCGTTTTTGGAATGCCGAGCTGTTCGAGAATTTGAACGGCATTCTCGACACCATATACGCGGCCTTGTATTGCTCGCCTCAAGCGGAAGCCGTCGCGCTTCCCACCCCACCCCGGCCTGTCGGCCGACCCTCCCCCACGCATGTCGGGTGTTCCCGATATGCGCAACGGGAAGCGGATATCGGAAGCATCCGATATTCGTGCGGAGGGTGAATAGTGGATCCCTCCTTCCTGGCCGTTCAGGCTCTCAGCGGCCTCTCCAGCGCATCGTCGCTTTTCATCACGGCCTGCGGCCTGACCATCGTGTTCGGGGTCACGCGGATCGTGAACTTCGCGCATGGATCGCTCTACATGATCGGCGCCTATACGGCCGCGACCCTGGTGCCGCGCCTGCTCGAACTCTCCTTCGGACCCGTCGCCTTCTGGGCCGGCATTCTGGCCTCGGCCCTGATCGTCGGCCTCATCGGCGTCATCATCGAGGTTCTGCTCCTGCGGCGCATCTACGGCGCGCCGGAACTGTTTCAGCTGCTCGCCACCTTCGGGGTCGTGCTGGTGGTGCAGGATCTCGTGGTGCAGGTGTTCGGGCCCGAGGACATTCTCGGGCCGCGGGCCCCGGGATTGCGTGCCCCCGTCGACATTTTCGGACGGCGCTTTCCGTCCTATGAACTCGTGCTGATCGCCGCCGGGCCCGTGGTGCTGGGGCTCGTGTGGCTTCTCCTGCGCAAGACGCGCTTCGGCGTGCTGGTGCGCGCGGCCACACAGGACCGGGACATGGTGGCGTCGCTCGGCGTCAATCAGGCGATGCTGTTCACCGGCACGCTCTTTCTCGGCGCGTTCCTCGCCGGCCTCGGCGGCGCGCTTCAGATCCCGCGTGTCTCGGCGAATACCGGCATGGACCTCTCCATCATCGCGGAGGCCTTCGTGGTCACGGTGGTCGGCGGCATGGGCAGCGTGCCCGGCGCGTTCCTCGCGGCCCTCGTCATCGGGCAATTGCAGGCCTTCGGCATCCTGATCTTTCCGAAGAGCACCCTCGTGGTGGTGTTTCTGCTCATGGCCGTGGTGCTGGCCATCAGGCCCTACGGCTTCTTCGGGCGCGCCGAAATCATCGGCGGAACCCACGCGGTGGGAATCGCCAGCAGCAAGCCCCTGCCGGGCCGTTCGTTCATCCTGCTCGCCGTCATCGCCCTTCTCGCCTGTTTCCCGCTCGTGGCCGATGCCTATCTGCTCAAGGTCGCAACCGAGATCCTCATCTTCGCGCTGTTCGCCTTCAGCCTGCAGCTTCTCATGGGGGTCGGTGGGCTCGTGAGCTTCGGCCATGCGGCCTTCTTCGGCCTCGGCGCCTATGGCTCGGCCCTGGCGGTCAAATGGTTTGGAACCTCCATGGAGGCGGCCCTTCCTCTCGGGCTTGCGCTCGCGGCCTTAAGCGCGGCGCTGATCGGCGCCTTCGTGGTGCGCCTGTCGGGCATCTATCTCGCCATGATGACGCTCGCGGCGGCTCAGATCCTTTATGCGGTCGCCTTCCAGTGGGTCGACGTGACCGGCGGCGACAACGGCATCGTCGGCGTGTGGCCCTCGACCTGGGCCTCCGGTCCTGTCGCCTATTATCTTCTGACCGCCGCGCTCACGCTTGTGGCGGTGCTGCTGCTGAAACGCATCATCGACGCCCCCTTCGGCTATGCCCTGCGCGCAGCCCGCGATTCGGAAGCCCGCGCCGAAGCCATCGGCCTGAAGGTCCGTCAGCACCGCTGGCTCGCCTTCATCCTGTCCGGCGCGGCGGCGGGGCTTGCGGGCGGGCTCTATGCCTTCTCCCGCGGCTCGGTGGATCCGAGCCTGCTCGGGATCTCGACCTCCGTCGACGCGCTCACCATGCTGCTCCTCGGCGGCATCCAGACCGTGACGGGGCCGCTCGTCGGCGCCGGGGTCCTGCACTTCCTGCGCGACCTCATCATGCCGCTCACGTCGCACTGGCGCCTGGTGCTGGGATTGAGCATCATCGCCATGGTGCTGATCTTCCCGCGCGGCCTTGCCGGCACGATCCAACATTGGCACGAGGAGCGGGCATGACGCTTCTTGCCGTGAAAGACCTGCAGAAATCCTTCGGCGGCGTCGTGGCGGCTCGCGGCGTGACGTTCAACGTCGAGCGCGGCGAGATGCTCGCCATCATCGGCCCCAACGGCGCGGGCAAGTCCACCGTGTTCAACATGGTCGGCGGACAGTTGAGGCCCGATCACGGCCAGGTTCTGCTCGACGGGCAGGACATCACCCATGCAGCGCCGCAGAAGCGCTTTCGTGGCGGCGTGGGACGCACCTTCCAGGTGGCCCAGACGTTCCTGTCCATGAATGCCGCCGAGAACGTGCAGATGGCGCTGATCAGCTGCCATCGGCGAAGCCACGGCCTCTGGGTTCCGGCCCGGGAACGGTATCGCGAGAAAGCGGTCGAGCTGCTCTCGCAGGTGGGCATGGCGGAGGCGGCGGACATTCCCTGCTCGGCGCTCGCCTATGGCGACGTGAAGCGCGTGGAACTCGCCATCGCGCTCGCCGGAGAGCCCAAGCTCCTCCTCATGGACGAGCCCACGGCCGGAATGGCGCCCCGCGAGCGGGCGGAGCTGATGGATCTCACGGCCTCGATCGCGGCCTCGCGGGGGATCGGGGTTCTTTTCACCGAGCACGACATGGACGTGGTCTTCGGCCATGCGGACCGGG
Organism: Microvirga sp. 2MCAF35; assembly: GCF_052115545.1. Taxonomy (NCBI): domain Bacteria; kingdom Pseudomonadati; phylum Pseudomonadota; class Alphaproteobacteria; order Hyphomicrobiales; family Methylobacteriaceae; genus Microvirga; species Microvirga sp. 2MCAF35. The sequence continues at coordinate 23,279 of NZ_JBFRGW010000009.1, read as the reverse complement.
TTCTCGTGCTCCTGCGCGGCCAGATCATCGCCGCCGGGACGCCCGACGAGATCCGCCGGGACGAGCAGGTGAGACGGGCCTATCTCGGGGACGAGCATGCCCTGGAGCAGCCGAAAGGACTGAGCCCCGCATGAGACGAGAAGCGCTGCTCGACATCCGGAACCTCGATGCCTTCTACGGCCGGGCCCAGGTGCTGTTCGGCCTGTCGCTCCATCTCTACCCGGGCGAGGTGGTGGCGCTGGTCGGCCGCAACGGTGCCGGCAAGACCACGACCCTGAAGGCCATCATGGGGTTGATTTCGGCCACGGCCACTCATGCGACCTTCAAGGGGCACTCCCTCGGCCGGCTCCCCACCTACAGGATCGCCCGCCTGGGGCTCGGCTACGTGCCGGAGGACCGGCGCATCTTCACCGATCTCACCGTCGAGGAGAACCTGGAGACGGGACGGCGCCCGGCCGGGGACGGGCGGCAGGCCTGGACGCCGGAGCGGCTGTTCAGGCTCTTTCCCAACCTGGCCGAGATGCGCGGGCGGCGCGGCAATCAGATGTCGGGGGGCGAACAGCAGATGCTCTCCATCGCCCGGACCCTCATGGGCAACCCGGACGCGATCCTGCTCGACGAGCCGTCCGAGGGCATCGCCCCGGTCATCGTCCAGACGATGGCCGAGGCAATCCGGGCCATGAAGGCCGAGGGGGTGGCCGTGCTCCTTTCCGAGCAGAACTGGGCCTTCGCGGCCGGCATCAGCGACCGGGCCTGCGTCATCGAGCGGGGTGAGATCCGCTTCCAGGGCACCATGGCCGAGCTGATGGCCGACGAGGCCCTGCGGGCGGAAACCCTCGGAGTTTGATGCGCTAAACCGTTGACGGACCGGGCCGAAAGGACGATATCAGCCCGGTCCGGCGCAACCCCTCCGCGCCTCATCCCAGAATGCACGACATAAGGATTTCCCGCTTCATGGGCGTCATCCATGTGACCGACCGGGCCGGCCAGCGCCACACCCTCGAGGCCATCGAGGGCTGGCGGGTGATGGAGATCATCCGCGACTGGGGCCTGCCCATCGAGGGCCTGTGCGGCGGCGCCTGCGAATGCGCGACCTGCCACGTCTTCGTCGCCGAGGAATGGCTGGACAAGCTGTATCCTCCCACGGGGGAAGAGGAGGACCAGCTGGACACCGTGATGACGCAGACCAATTCCCGCCTGTCCTGCCAGATTCTCTGGAGCCCCGAACTCGACGGCCTGGAGGTCACCCTGGCACCGACCGGGGCCTGACCGTTACCCTGCCATAGCGATTTAGACTTGGAGACCATGGGTCTCTCGAAGGAGCCTGTTCATGACCGACCATATCGAAACGGACGTCGTCATCATCGGTGCCGGGCCCGTGGGCCTGTTCGCCGTGTTCGAACTGGGCCTCCTCGACATCAAATGCCACCTCATCGACATCCTGCCGAAGGTGGGCGGCCAGTGCGCCGAGCTCTACCCGGAAAAGCCGATCTACGACATTCCGGGCTTTCCGATGGTGACCGGCCAGGGCCTCGTCGACAACCTGATGGCGCAGATCGATCCCTTCCATCCGACCTTCCACCTCAACGAGATGGTGGAGAGCCTGGAATCCATCGGCACGCCGGAAGCGCCCCTGTTCCGGGTCAAGACCTCCGAGAACGACACCACCTTCACCTGCAAGGCGGTAATCATCGCGGCCGGCGGCGGCTCCTTCCAGCCCAAGAAGCCGCCGATCGACAATATCGAGGCCTATGAGGGCACGGGCGTGTTCTACGCCGTGCGCAAGATGGAGATGTTCCGGGGCAAGAAGGTGCTCATCGTCGGCGGCGGCGATTCCGCCCTCGACTGGACGGTGAACCTGCAGCCCATCGCCAAGCGCCTGACCCTGCTCCACCGCCGCGACGCCTTCCGGGCCGCGCCTCATACGGTGGAGAAGATGCGCTCGCTCGTCGCCTCCGGCGACATGGACCTGCATCTCGGGCAGGTCAGCACGCTCAAGGGCGAGAACCACGTGCTCCACGGTGCCGTGATCCGCAAGGACGACGGCTCGGAGTTCACGGTCGATTGCGACGTGATGCTGCCCTTCTTCGGCCTGACCATGAAGCTCGGCCCCATCGCCGATTGGGGCCTGAACCTGCACGAGAACGTCATCCCGGTCGATACGGAGAAGTTCGAGACCAACGTTCCCGGCATCTTCGCCATCGGCGACATCAACACCTATCCGGGCAAGCTCAAGCTCATCCTCTCCGGCTTCCACGAGGGTGCGCTCGCGGCCCAGAAAGTGCATCGCTACGTGTATCCCGAGAAGAGGCTCCTGTTCCAATACACGACCTCGTCCACGAGCCTGCAGAAGAAGCTCGGCGTGGCGGCTTGAGGCGTCTCTCACAAGCACCATCCTCATCCTGAGGAGGTCGCGGAAGCGACCGTCTCGAAGGATCCTCCAGCGCTCTCTGGATCCTCCTTCGAGACGCCACTTCGTGGCTCCTCAGGATGAGGTTCTTGATGTGTAATCAGGTCTTGCGAAGCAGACCCGTTCCTGAAACTCTCGGGCGCATGACGAACGCGACAGATCTCACCCTCGGCCGCCGCGTGATGGCGATGATCGAGGAACTCGCCCAGTACACGGACGAGCCCGGCCGCCTCACGCGCCTCTACCTCTCCGACGCCCATCGCAGAGCAGCCGACGCCACCTTACGTCTGATGCAGCAGGCCGGCCTGAACGCCCACATCGACACGCTCGGCTCCGTCGTCGGGCGCATCGCGGGTACCGATCCCGAAGCGCCCGCGCTTCTCATCGGCTCGCATATCGATTCCGTCGTCGATGCGGGCCGCTATGACGGCAATCTCGGCGTGGTGCTCGGCATCGTCGTGGTTGAGGCATTGAAGCAGCAGGGCATCGAGCCGGCCTGCCCCATCGAAATCGTGGCGTTCGGCGACGAGGAGAATGTGCGCTTCCCGACCAATCTCTCCACGTCACAGGCCCTGGCCGGCCGTTTCGATCCGACGTGGCTCGACGGCAGGGACCAAGACGGAATCACCTTGCGCGATGCACTGATCCGCTTCGGCGGCGATCCGGATGCCGCCGCCGCTCTGGCCCGAGACCCGGCGCGTTATCGCGGTTATCTCGAAGTGCATATCGAGCAGGGGCCGCAGCTCGAGGCGAAGAACCTGCCCGTCGGCATCGTGTCCGCGATCAACGGCATCACCCGGGCCCGCGCGCATGTGATCGGCGAAGCGGGCCATGCGGGCACCGTGCCGATGACCATGCGCCACGACGCGCTCGCGGCGGTAGCCGAGATGATCGGCATCGTGGAGCGCGCAGGCTCCACGCGCACCGACACGGTGGCGACGGTGGGCGTCGCGCAGGTGCAGCCCGGCGCTATCAACGTCATTCCCGCGCGGGTCGATTTCACCCTCGACGCGCGCTCGCCGGACGATGCGGTGCGTCTGGCCATGGTCGAGGACATCGTGACCGAATGCCGGGCCGCCGCCCAGAGGCGCGGTGTGGACTTCACCATCGAGCCGTTCATGGAATCCCCCGCCACGCCCATGGACAAGGCTTTGATCGCACGGCTCGAAGAGGCCGTGGGCAGCCTCGGCATCGCGCCGCTGCATCTGTCCTCCGGCGCGGGCCACGATGCGGTCGCGATGGCCAATCTCTGCCCTTCCGCCATGCTCTTCGTGCGCTGCAAGGGCGGCATCAGCCACAACCCGGCGGAATCGATCACGGTCGAGGATGCGGATGTGGCGGCACGCGTTCTGATCGATGCCGTCAAGCGCATCTCCGTGTGAGCTTCGTGCGATGACCCAGGTGCCCAGGATCGCGTTCGTCGACGATGTTTCCGCGCTTCAGCCGATCCTTCGAAAGGGCGTGCGAGAGTTCAACAAGACTCTCTTCGCCGGCCATCCGCCGGGCCGCGATCTCGCCATCGCCATTCGCGATCCCGACAGCGGCGAGCCTGTCGGAGGGCTCTGCGGCCGCATGAACGGCGGCTGGCTTGCCATCGAACTCCTCTTCGTGCCCGAGGCCTTTCGCGGCATGGGACTTGCCACACGGCTCATCGCCATGGCCGAGGAAGAAGCTCGCGGCAAGGGTTGCCATTCGGCCTGGATCGACACGCTCAATCCGAAGGCGCGCACGCTCTACGGGCGCCTGGGATACGAGGTCTTCGGCGAGCTGAAGGATTATCCGGTCGGCGGCAGCCGCTTCTTCCTGCAGAAGAAGCTCGGGCCCGTCGCCTGAACGGCCCTGAAGCATCTTTTCACGCAAAACCGGTTCCCACTTTTGCGTTCGATGCTTTAACCCCGCCATTCATCCGCGAGCACGGCCCAGCGCTCGTGGTCGCGCCATTCGCCGCCGATCTTGAGATAGCGCGGCGAGTAGCCCTCCTGCCGAAAGCCCAATCGCTGGGCGAGGGCACGGGACGGCCCGTTGCCCGGCTGGATATTGGCCTCGATGCGGTGCAGCCCGAGTTCACGGAAGGCGTGCGCGACCACGAGGCTCACCGCTTCGCTCATCAGGCCGCGCCCATTCATGCCGGCCATGCCGTAATAGCCCATATAGGCGCTCTGGAAGAAGCCGCGCACGATCTCGCTCAGGTTGACGATGCCGACGATCCTGCCGCTCTCTCGCTCGCGGGCGATGAAGCCGATAGAGCGATCGCCGTCGCACCGGGCGAGATAGCCCTGGAAGCTCGCATGGTCGCGGCAGGGCGAGACCCAGGGCTCGTGCAGATCGAGGCTCGCGAGATTGGCGGCAATCAGCTCGGCGGCATCAGAGGCATGTACGAGACGAATGACAACGCGTGGCAACATGAAGTTCATCCCATCTTCAGGAACCATGGCATAGACCTGTCGTTGTCGTCAGCCCCTCCTCAAAACAAAAGGAATGGACCATGCGAGCCATCATTCTCCCCGCTTTCGCTCTCGCCCTCGGCGCAGGTTTCTTTGCTGCACCGCAAGAAGCCCAGGCCCGATTCGGCGCCGAGCAGCTGCAGGCGCCGACGCTCGTCGACAATGTGGCTTGCGTCACGCGGCGCGTGCGCACCGTCCGTCCCAACGGCCGCGTCGTCTATCGCACCGTGCGGGATTGCGGCGTGCGGCCAGGATGGACTGGCCCGAATCGCTGCCGCTGGGTGCAGGAGCGCGTCTACCGCCCGAACGGCAGCGTGGTGGTGCGCAACGTCCGCCGCTGCCGCTGATCAAGACCGGCACGAAAAACGAGGGCCCGGGATCGCCGGGCCCTTTTTCATTCCAGCTCGCCGATGGCGCTCTCGACGGCTTCGACCACGGCGCCCGAGCGCACGAGGTCGAGCGCTTGGCGCATCTCGGTGGCGTACCAGCGGTCGCCGTCGAGCGCCGGCGGGATGACGGCGCGAATCGCGTCCATCGCGGCGCGGGAGCCCTTGCCCAACGGATGATCCTTGGCGAGCGGCTCCACGAGGGTGAGCGCCTGCGCGGCCATCAGCAATTCGCCGGCTACGATCTGCTCCACGTTCTCGACCACGATGCGCGCCTTGCGCCCGCACCAGGTGGAGTTGGAGACGTGGTCCTCGGCATTGGATTTTCCGGGGATGGAATCGACCGAACCCGGTGTCGCCAGGCCACGGTTTTCCATGACCAGCGCCGACATGGAGCACTGCACCGTGGCGAAGCCCGTGTTGAGGCCGCGCTTGCCGGCCAGCAGGTTGCGCGGCAGGCCGTAGGACATGGTGGGATCGATGAGGCGCGCGAGGCGCCGTTCGGAAATCGCCCCGAGATCCGCCATGGCGATGGCGAGAAAATCCATGGCCTGGGCCATGTACTGCCCGTGGAAATGGCCGCCGGAAATCGACACGTATCCACCCTGCCCGTCATCGAAGATCAGCGGATTGTCGGTGGCGGAATTCATCTCCGTGCCGATGATGCGCTCCACGTACTCGACCGCCTCGACGGCCGGTCCGTGGACCTGAGGCGTGCAGCGCAGGGAATAGACGTCCTGGACGCGGGGAGCCGCGGGCGTTCCAGGCTGGCGCGGCTCGTCGGGGAAGACAACGTCGCGCGCATCCTGCGAGCAGCGCTTCGTGCCCTCGAGAATGCGCAGCAGGTTGCGCGCCGTGCGCGCCTGACCCGGATGCGGACGCGCCTTGTGCACGCGCGGGTCGAAGGCCGCGAGCTCGCCGCGCATGGCTTCCAGCGACAGGCACATGGCGATGTCGGCCTGCTTGAGCAGGCGGCGCGCATCGTGCGTCGCGAGCGCGCCGAGGGCGAGCGACGTGGTCGAGCCGTTGATGAGCGCGGAGGCATCCTTCGCACCGAGCTCGAAATCGGGATCGAAGCCCGCCGCCTTGATGGCTTCGCGCGCCGGCATCCGGCGGCCGCGATAGACCATTTCGGCCTCTTCGAAACCACAGACGGCCCCGGCCATGTGCGCGAGCGGCGCAAGGTCGCCCGAGGCCCCGACGGAGCCCTTCTGCGGAATGACCGGATGCAGGCCCGCATTGAGGAAGGCGATGAGGCGCTCCACCAGTTCGACGCGCGGTCCCGAATAGTTCGACGCGAAGGCATTGGCGCGCAGAAGCATCATGGCGCGCGTCACGTCCTCGGAGAATGGTTCGCCGATTCCGGTCGCGTGGGCGTAAACGGTCTTCCGCTGGTAGGCCGCCATGTCGCTGATAAGGACGCGCTGGTCCTTGAACAGGCCGACGCCGGTATTGAAGGCGTACATGAGCGGCGCGTCGTCATGCATCCAGGTGCGGTCGATATAGTCCCGCGTGGCGGCGATGCGCTCGCGCGCTTCCGGCGCCAGGGCGGCCGTGGCGAATGCTCCTTCAGCATCGGGGCGCGCGACGCTTACCACGTCCTGAATGCCGAGAGTGGCGCCGTCGAGCTTGACCGTCATCGCTGTTCCTCACGTTGAAGACAAAGGGATACCGAGGCTTCGCACGCGGCGCAACCTCGGCCCCACCCTCGCACCACGTCATCACCGGCCTCGTGCCGGTGATGACGTGGTGAGTGTCCGGTGGCTCGTAAAGGGCTCACACCTGTTCCCTCCCCCGTTGCGGGGAGCAATCAAGGGTTGGGTGCAAGTGCTACCCTGGGCTCCGCTCTTACGAGCCGACCTCTCCAGACAAACGAAAAGGCCCCGGCAATGCCGGGGCCTTGTAACATTCTTCGAACCGGCGTTCCGCCGTCAGACGCGGCCGAGGCGCTTCGTGGTCTGGGGGTCGAAGAGATGAACGTTGGCCGGATCGACCGCGAGCGTCAGCTTGCGGGTGTCCGCCGCGATCTGGCCGGTGGAGGCCTGCACGACGAAGTCCGCGCCCGCGACCTTGCCGTGGAAGAGCTGGGTCGCGCCGAGCTCCTCGACGAAATCCACGTCCATGGACAGCGAGCTGGAGCCCACGCCGCCCGCCTGCACGTCCTCGGGACGCAGGCCCACTTCGATGGCCGAGCCGGGAGTGAGTCCGTCACGCATGTCGGAGACCGCGATCACCTGTCCGCCGACCGACACGCGGCCGGGGCCCTCGACCTTGCCGGGCAGGATGTTCATGGGCGGCGAGCCGATGAAGGTGGCGACGAACCGGGTCTCGGGACGGCGGTAGACCTCGGACGGGCTGCCGACCTGTTCGATCTGGCCGCCGGACATCACCACGAGCTTGTCGGAGAGCGTCATCGCCTCGACCTGATCGTGGGTCACGTAGATCGACGTCACGCCGAGAGCTTTCTGAAGGCGCTTGATCTCGACGCGCATCTGCACGCGCAGCTTGGCGTCGAGGTTCGAGAGCGGCTCGTCGAAGAGGAACACCTGCGGCTTGCGCACGATGGCGCGGCCCATGGCGACGCGCTGGCGCTGGCCGCCGGAAAGAGCACGCGGTTTGCGCTCGAGGAACGACTCGATGGCGAGGATGCGGGCCGCTTCCTTCACGCGCTTCTCGATCTCGTCCTTCGGCGTCTTCCGGTTCTTCAGGCCGTAGGCCATGTTGTCGTAGACACTCATATGCGGATAGAGCGCATAGTTCTGGAACACCATCGCGATGTCGCGATCGGCAGGCTCCACTTGGTTGACGACGCGGTCACCGATCTTCACCTCGCCGCCGGAGATCGTCTCGAGACCCGCGATCATGCGAAGAAGCGTGGACTTGCCGCAGCCCGATGGGCCGACGAGCACGCAGAAAGAGCCGTCCTCGATGCCGAGCGACACGCCTTTCACGGCCTCCACATTACCCGCATAGATCTTGCGAACGGTGTCGAGTGTTACCCCTGCCATTGTTCTGTTCCTTTAACCGCTGCCCGCGCCGCATGGGGCACCGGGCGAAAATTCCGTTGATGTGAGAAGGAGCCCTCCCGCCATGGAGTCGCGAGGGCCGTGCGTTACTTCTCTGTTTCGACGAGCCCTTTCACGAAGAGCCGCTGCATGAAGATGACGACCAGGACCGGCGGGATCATCGCGAGCACGGCCGTCGTCATGGCGATGTTCCACTCGGTCAGCGCATCCGTGGTCGTGATCATCTTCTTGATGCCGATCACGATGGTCTGCATCGAGCTTTTCGTGGTGATCAGCAGCGGCCAGAGATACTGGTTCCAGCCATAGATGAACTGGATCACGAAGAGCGCCGCGATCGTCGTCATCGAAAGCGGGAGCAGCGTGTCCTTGAAGAAGCGGAACGCGCCTGCTCCGTCGATCTTCGAGGCCTCCAGAAGCTCTTCCGGGATGGTCATGAAGAACTGCCGGAACAGGAGCGTGCCGGTCGCCGATGCGATGAGAGGCAGGACGAGGCCGGAATACGTGTCGAGGAGACCCAGATCCGCGACGATCTTGTAGGTCGGATAGATACGCACTTCGACCGGAAGCATCAGGGTGATGAAGATGATCCAGAACGCCGTCCTGCGGAAGGGGAACTTGAAATAGACCACCGCGTAGGCCGACAGGATCGAGATCAGGATTTTACCGAACGCGATGCCTAGCGCCATGATCATGGAATTGAGCATCATGCCCATCACGGGCTCGCGGGCGGTCTTGCCGCCGTAGAACAGCGCGCGGGAATAGTTTTCCAGTGCCTGATTGCCCGGCACCAGCGGCATGTTGCCGTTGATGATGGTGGCGGTATCGAAAGTCGACGCCATGATGGCGAGATAGACCGGGAAGGCCACCAGGATGACGCCGATGATCAGCGTCAGGTAGGCCATGAAGTCTCTAAAGGGACGATTCTCGACCATCAGTACTGCACCTTGCGTTCGACATAGCGGAACTGGATGGCGGTCAGCGCGATCACGATGACCATGAGGACCACCGATTGCGCGGCCGACAGGCCGAGATCGCCGCCGGAGCGGCCGTCCGCATAGACCTTGTAGACGAGGGTCGTGGTCGTTCCGGCAGGACCGCCGCCCGTCACGGCATCGATGATGCCGAAGGTCTCGAAGAACACGTAGACGATAGTCACGACGAGAAGGAAGAAGGTGGTCGGCGACAGAAGCGGGAAGACGATGGTCCAGAAGCGGCGCAGGGGCCCTGCGCCGTCGATGGCGCCGGCTTCGATCACGCTCTTCGGAATCGCCTGCAGGCCCGCGAGGAAGAACAGGAAGTTGTAGCTGACGTGCTTCCACGTGGCGGAGAGCACGAGCAGGATCATGGCGTCCTTGCCGTCAAGCATGGGATTCCAGTTGAACCCCAGGATGTTGAGCGGGCGGCCGAGCGTGCCGAGCGTCGGATGGAACATGAACATCCACAAGACGCCCGCGATGGCCGGAGCCACCGCATAGGGCCAGATCAGCAGGGTCTTGAAGCCGTGGCCGCCGCGCAGGCTCTTGTCGGCCTGGCTAGCGAACAGAAGGGCGACGGCGAGCGAGAAGAAGGCCACCAGCGTCGAGAAGATCACCGTCGTGACCATCGCCCGGTAATATTCGGGCTGCTCGAAGACCGCGCTGTAGTTCTCCAGGCCCACGAATTCGGAAGAAAGGCCGAAGGCGTCCTCGCGCAGGAAGGACTGCCAGATCGCCTGCGAGGCCGGCAGGTAGAAGAAAATGACGGTGATCGCCATCTGCGGAAGGATCAGCAGCAGAGGCAGCGTCCACCCTGAAAAATGAGCTCGTTTTTCCATCGCGCTTACGGTTGTCCGGTGACGGTGCAGATGACGGCATCCACCGGTCTGCGAGGTTGTGCTATAAGATCATCCCGGACGGCTTTCGGCCGCCCGGGATGAAAAACTGTCGAGTCGGTCGGGTTTAGCGAACGGTACGCTCGAACTGACGCAGGATCTGGTTGCTGCGGGTCACCGCGGCGTCCAGGGCATCCTTGGCGGGCTTCTGGCCGGCGAGGGCCGCCTCGATCTCCTCGGAGACCACGTCGCGGATCTGGACCATGTTGCCGAAGCGCAGACCGCGGGAATTCTCGGTCGGCTCCTTGTTGGTCAGCTCCTTCAGGGGCGTCTCGAGGACCGGGTTCTTCTCATAGAAGCCGGAAGCCTTGGTCTTCTCGTAAGCGGCCTTCGTGATCGGGAGATAGCCCGATTCCTGGTGCAGCTTGGCCTGGCGGTCGGTGTCCGACAGGAAGGCGAAGAACTTGGCCACGCCCTTGTACTCGTTGGCCGACTTGCCGCCCATGACCCACAGGGAAGCGCCGCCGATGATCGAGTTCTGCGGAGCGCCCTGGATGTCCGGGTAATACGGCATCGGCACCGAGGTGAAGTCAAACTTCGCGTTGGCCTTCACGTTGCCGTAGAAACCCGACGAGGTCAGGAAGATCGCGCATTCGCCCGAGGTGAAGCGGCCTTCGCTCTTCGAGTCGCGGCCCGAATAGTCGTAGGTCTTGTCCTTCTGCAGGTCGACGAGGTTCTGCAGGTGGCGAATGTGAGCCGGGGAGTTGAACTTCATCTCCGTGTCGAAGCCGTCGAGGCCGTTGGCCTTGGTCGCCATGGGGATGTTGTGCCAGGCGGAGAACTGCTCGATGTTGGCCCACGGAGCCCAGGCGTTCGAGAAGCCGCAGGTGTCGTGGCCGGCAGCCTTGAGCTTCTTGCCGGCTTCGAAAACCTCAGGCCAGGTCTTCGGGATCTCGTTCACGCCGGCCTTCTTCAGCTCGTCCTTGTTGATCCACATGACCATGGAGGAGGAGTTGAACGGGAAGGAGAGCATTTCGCCCTTGGCCGTGGAATAGTAGCCGGTGATCGCCGGCAGGTAGGCCTTCGGGTCGAACTTTTCGCCGGCCTCGGCCATCATCTGGTAGACAGGCTTCACGGCACCGCGGGCGCCCATCATGGTCGCCGTGCCGACTTCGAATACCTGCAGGATGTGGGGAGCATTGCCGGCGCGGAAGGCCGCGATGCCGGCGTTCAGCGCATCGGCATACTGGCCCTTGTAGCTGACGACGACCTTGTAGTCTTTCTGCGAATTGTTGAACTCGTCCGCCAGCCGGTTCACGACATCGTTGTTGGCGCCCGTCATGGCGTGCCACCACTGGATCTCGGTCTGGGCGAAGGCGGAGGTGCTCGTCGCCAGGCCGATGGCCAGGGCGCCGAGGAGTGACTTCTTCATCATAGTAATCTCTCCCATGTCATCCCGTCGGGATGTTCTTGTCGTTCATCACCCCTGCGTTAAGGCCGGATGACGTTTCTATGACGAAAACATGACAATCATAGCCGGCTTCAAAATGGAAGCCCTTTCCGCCAAAAGACTTAACGGCCAACAGGGGGAACAGGCCGGAACGCCTCTTCGTTGAGGGAGTAACTCAACGGAAGAGACCCATGCCCCAGATGATCGCAGCCCTGTTCAGGGATCCTGCCCACGCCCGCCAAGCCCTTCAATCCCTCCTGGAAATGGGCATCGCCCAGAACCGAATCGTCGCGGCCGGCAATGCTGAGGCGCGCGAGATCTCGTCGATCTCGGGCTTTCGCGCCCTCTCCGCGCGGGACGAGACCCTGGACGCTCTCCAAGATTTGAACCTGCCGGAAGCCGACAAGCGGCTCTTCGAGCAGGGCATCCACAGGCATTGCACCCTGATCGCCGCACAGGTCGACCGGGACAATATCGAAGAGGCGCTGCGGGTGCTGGAGATGTTTGATCCAGTCGATCTCGACGCCAGCAGCCGCGAGTGGCTGAACGAGCACCCGTCCGACCGGGCCGGAGCCGATGCGGGCGCTCCGCCGGGCGCCGGGATCACCGGCGGCTCTGACGGCGGCATGACCAACACGAACGCCCTGCCGGGCATGGGCCTGATGGCGGAAGGCGCGGACGATCTCGGCACCCCGGATCTCAGGGCGGACGAGTTCGCGCAAGGCAATCAGGGTTCGGGCACGACGGTCGGCACCGCCTCGCGCCGCAGCGACGAACGCGCCGACCGGGAGGGCGTCAACGAGCTTGCCCTCGATACCCGGCCGGGGCCCGACCAGCCCGGCCTGATGCAGCGCTATATGAACCGCGGCGGTCGGGTCTGGGCCTATCGCACGTTCGAGGAAGGCGGACTTTAGATCACGTTCCGCTCGAGGAGCGGCCGGTTGGCGAGGACGCGCTCATGGCCGAGTTCGGACAGATCGAGCGTGCGGTAGCCGCCATGGACGATGAGTTCGGCCATGCCCCGGCCCACGGCCGGGGCCTGCTGCAGGCCGTGGCCCGAGAAGCCGTTGCAGACGTAGAAGTTCTTGAACCCGCCGGCCAGGCCGATGATCGCATTGTGGTCGAGGAGGCTCATGTCGTAGGGCCCCGACCAGGCACGGCCCGGCCTGATCGCCTCGAAGGCCGGGACGCGGTGCGCCAGGCTCGGCCAGATGAACTCCTCGAAGAAGGAGTGATCGATCTCCTGCGATGCGGGATCCTCGTCGAACCAGTCGGGATCGAGATCCGCTTCCGGCGAGGCGCCGCAGATGAAGTGCCCCTCCCCTTCAGGCCGCACATAGGCTCCCGACGTATCGATGAGCAGCGGGCAGTTCTCCACGGGTCCCTTGCATGAGAAGGTGAAGACGTAGCGGCGCTTGGCCTGGACCGGGATGTCGAGCCCGGCCATGGCGGCGAGCGCCCGCCCGCCGGAGCCGGCGCAGTTGATGAGCCTGCCGCAGGCGATGCGGGTCCCGTCCTTGAGGCGCACGGCCACGATGGTGCCGCCGTCCCGCTCGACTTCCGAGACCTCGCCCCTCACGTATTCGGCGCCGAGCGAACGCGCCTTCTTGCGGAAGGCCTGGAGCAGGCCCCAGCCGTCGAACCAGCCTTCGCCCGAGCGCCCCCAGGTGCCGGCCGCCAGATCGTCCGTGTTGAGCCAGGGGAAGCGGGCCTTCAGATCGTCGGGCTTCAGGAACAGGATGTCCGCGCCTTCCTCAGCCTGGAGCGCCTGGTTCTCGGCCAGGATCGACGCACCGGCCTTCGATGCGCAATAGAGATAGCCGCCCTCCTTCAGGCCGATCTCCGGCCGCTCGCCGTCGACGGCGAGACGGTCGCCGATGGAGCGCAGGAAATCGATGCCGTAAAGCGAGATGCGGATGTTCACCGCGCTCGAATATTGCTGGCGAATCGAGGCTGCGGACAAGGCCGAGGCGGAGAGCTGGTAGGTCGGGTCCTTCTCGACGACGACGACGCGTCCCTTGAAGCCGGAATCGGCGAGCAGGTGGTAGGCCGTGGAGGAGCCCATGACGGCGCCGCCCACGATCACGACATCGGCTGAAGAGGAAGCTGCAGGGGTCATCGTTCGAATTTCGTTGAGAGGATGATGGAGGATTGCGTGCGCTCCACCCCTTCGACGGCGCCGATCTTGTCGATGGCCGCATCGAGGGAGGGAACGTCCTCAGCCTCTACCACCGCCAGAAGATCGAAGACACCCGCGACCGAATGAAGCGCGCGCAATTCTGGCATGCGCTGAAGCGCCGAGACCACCCCGCCCGAGGCCTTGGGCGCAACCACGATGGTCACATGCGCCCGCACCATGCGACTCGCGACTTCCTCGGCCAGGCGCAGGGTATAGCCTGCAATCACACCCCGGCGCTCCAGGCTTTCCACGCGGGCCTGCACCGTCGTGCGCGAGAGCTTGAGCCGCCGGGCGGCTTCCGCGTGGCCGATCCGGGCATTCTCCCGCAGCAGCGCAATCAAGGCACGATCAGTAGGGTCGAGCATCAGAATGACCAGTCGCTATGGCGATATGCCGAAAAATACTCGTCTTTTCGTCAGCTTGTCCATGGCGTTCTGCAAGGCTTTGCCTTTTTCTTAAACCATCACAGGGAGAACTCCATGCATTCGATCCTCGTCATCGGCGCCGGCAAGATCGGCTCCACCATCGTCGACATGCTTCACGAGACCGGCGACTACGACGTCACAGTTGCGGATTCGTCCGCCGCCGCCCTCGAAGCCGTCGCCAAGGGTGGCATCAAGACGATCCAGCTCGACTTCAATGATGCGGTCGCCCTGCAGAACGCCCTCAAGGGCCGTTACGCGGTGCTCAGCGCGGCGCCATATCACCTGACCGGCCACGTGGCCCAAGCGGCGCGCCTCGCCGACGTCAACTATTTCGACCTGACCGAGGACGTGGCCACCACCCGCATGGTGAAGGAGCTGGCGGAGGGCGCCACCACGGCCTTCATTCCGCAATGCGGCCTCGCTCCCGGGTTCATCTCTATCGTGGCCCACGACATCGCGAGCCGTTTCGACAAGCTCGACACCGTGCGCCTGCGCGTCGGCGCGCTGCCGCAATATCCGTCAAACGCCCTCTCCTACAACCTCACCTGGAGCACGGATGGCGTCATCAACGAATATATCGAGCGCTGTGAGGCGGTGGTCGACGGCAAGCTCCGCGAAGTGCCCGCCATGGAGGAGCTCGAAGAGTTCTCCCTCGACGGCACCCGCTACGAAGCCTTCAACACCTCGGGCGGCCTCGGTACCCTGTGCGAGACGCTGGAAGGCAAGGTGCGCAACCTGAACTACAAGACCATCCGCTATCCGGGCCATTGCGCCCTGATGCGCGTGCTGCTCAACGACCTTCAGCTGCGCAACCGCCGCGAGGTCCTGAAGGACATCCTGGAGAACGCCGTTCCGGCCACCATGCAGGACATGGTCATCGTCTTCGTGACCGTGACCGGCGAGCGCGGCGGCCGTTACGTCCAGGAAACCTATGCCCGCAGCGTCTACGGCCAGAAGGTCGCCGGCACCCAGCGCACCGCGATCCAGGTGACGACCGCCGCCGGCATCTGCGCCATGCTCGATCTGCTGGTAGCGGGCAAGCTGCCGAAACAGGGTTTCGTGCGCCAGGAGGAGATCGACCTCGGCGCGTTCCTCGCCAACCGCTTCGGCCGCGTCTATGCGGGCGAGCGCCTGGACGAAGGCCACGAGCCCGCGGCGAAGAAGATCCGCCTCGACGCGGTGGCATGATAAAAAGGACTGTCTGGCCGTTTTCGCGCAGCGAGAACGGCCAAGTTCTTTACAAATTGGCATGACCCTATTCGGGAAAAGCAGTTCCCAGGCTTCCCGGTCATGCATTAAGACGGTGGCATGAGAGCCGCCGTCGTTTCGTTTCAAAGACAAGCGAGGGTGGCGGGCCTCCATGAGCCCAAGCCCGCATCCAGGGAGAACCAACATGACCGCGAGCCTGAAACCCGTATCCTCCGCGCCCGCTTCCGTTGCGGATGAGGCTCGCGCCATTCTCGCGCGCCTCGGCGTGCCGGAGAGCGCCTTCGCGTCCACCGGCCGTCCGGCTAGGTCGCCGATCACCGGCGAGGTAATCGCCCATGTGCGCGAGACCACGCCCGAGGAGGCCAAGGCCGCCATCGGGCGCGCCGACGCCGCCTTCAAGGCCTGGCGCAAGGTCCCGGCGCCCAAGCGCGGCGAGTTCATCCGCCTGCTCGGCGAGGAACTCCGCGCCGCCAAGGACGATCTCGGTCGCCTCGTGACGCTGGAAGCCGGCAAGATCGTCTCGGAAGGCCTCGGCGAAGTGCAGGAGATGATCGACATCTGCGATTTCGCCGTCGGCCTGTCCCGCCAGCTCTACGGCCTGACCATCGCCACCGAGCGCGCCGATCACCGCATGATGGAAACCTGGCATCCGCTCGGCGTCTGCGGCGTCATCTCGGCCTTCAACTTCCCCGTGGCCGTGTGGTCCTGGAATGCGGCGCTCGCGCTCGTGTGCGGCGACAGCGTGGTGTGGAAGCCCTCCGAAAAGACCCTGCTGACCGCACTTGCCACGCACGCCATCGTCGAGCGCGCCGCCAAGCGCTTCGGCGGCGTGCCGGAAGGCCTGTGCGAGGTGCTGCTCGGCGGCCGTGAGGTCGGCGAGATTCTTGTGGACGATCACCGCGTGCCGGTTCTCTCCGCCACCGGCTCCACCGCCATGGGCCGTCAGGTCGGCCCTAAGCTCGCCGAGCGTTTCGCCCGTGCGATCCTGGAGCTCGGCGGCAATAATGCCGCCATCGTGGCTCCCTCCGCAGACCTGGATCTGGCGCTCCGCGGCATCGCGTTTGCCGCCATGGGCACGGCAGGCCAGCGTTGCACCACGCTTCGCCGCCTCTTCGTGCATGAGAGCGTCTACGACCAGCTCGTTCCCCGCCTCGTGAAGGTCTATGGCAGCGTGAAGATCGGCGACCCGCGCGCCGAGGGCACGCTCGTCGGCCCGCTGATCGACAAGGCGGCATTCGACAACATGGAGCGCGCCCTCAACGAGGCCCGCGCGGCAGGCGGCAAGGTGCATGGCGGCGGACGCACCACGGATGTGGCGAATGATGGCGTCTATGCCCGTCCGGCGCTCGTCGAGATGCCGAGCCAGACCGGCCCGGTGCTGCGCGAGACCTTCGCGCCGATCCTCTACGTGATGCGCTATTCGGATTTCGATGAGGTGATCGCGCTGCACAACGCGGTCGGCGCCGGCCTCTCCTCCTCGATCTTCACACTCAACCTGCGCGAGGCTGAAGCCTTCGTGTCGGCGGCGGGTTCCGATTGCGGCATCGCCAATGTGAATATCGGACCCTCGGGCGCCGAGATCGGCGGGGCGTTCGGCGGCGAGAAGGAAACGGGCGGCGGACGCGAGTCGGGCTCCGATGCCTGGAAGGCCTATATGCGCCGCGCCACCAACACGATCAATTACGGCTCGACCCTCCCGCTCGCCCAGGGCGTGAAGTTCGACGTCGACGCCTGATCATTGCACGTTAGCTAAACGGAGGGCACTGCCCTCCGTTTCTGTATCTTCTATCTCACATCGCGAGTCTTCCATGACAGCCTCCTCCCGCACCGGCGGCCAGATCCTTGTCGATCAGCTTCTCATCCACGGAGTCGATCACATCTTCTGCGTTCCGGGCGAGAGTTATCTGGCGGCGCTGGATGCGCTGCACGATGCGAGCATCAACGTCACGGTCTGCCGCCAGGAAGGCGGCGCCGCCATGATGGCCGAGGCCTACGGCAAGCTCACGGGCCGCCCCGGGATCTGCTTCGTCACCCGCGGTCCCGGCGCGACGAATGCCTCCCCGGGCATTCACATCGCCAAGCAGGATTCCACGCCGATGATCCTGTTCGTCGGCCAGATCGAGCGCGGCATGCGCGAGCGCGAGGCGTTCCAGGAACTCGATTACCGCGCGGCCTTCGGCCCGCTCGCCAAATGGGCCACGGAGGTGGACGATCCGGCACGCTTCCCTGAGATCATCTCCCGCGCCTTCCATGTGGCGACGTCGGGCCGCCCCGGTCCTGTCGTGATCGCCCTGCCGGAGGACGTGCTCACCGAGATGGCGCAGGTCGCCGACGCGCCGCGCTACCAGATCGTCGAGACGCATCCGGGCCTGACCCAGATGGCGGAGCTCCAGAAGCTCCTGCACGGCGCCAAGAAACCCATCGCGCTTCTCGGCGGCAGCCGCTGGTCCGACGTGGCGGTGCAGCGCTTCGTGCGCTTTGCCGAGCGCTTCGAACTGCCGGTCGCCTGCACGTTCCGCCGCCAGATGCTGTTTCCCGCCGATCACGCCTCCTACATCGGCGATCTCGGCCTTGGCGTGAATCCGAAGCTTCTGGCACGCATCAAGGAAGCCGATCTCGTGTTGCTCGTGGGCGGGCGCCTCTCCGAGATTCCGAGTCAGGCCTACACGCTCCTCGACATTCCGGCGCCGCAGCAGAAACTAGTGCACATCCATCCCGATCCGAGCGAGATCGGCCGGGTCTATTCCCCGCATCTCGCCATCAACGCCTCGCCGGTCGCCTTCACGGCGGCGCTGGAGGGCGTGCATCCCCCGGCTTCGCTGCCCTGGAGCGAGGGCACGAAGGCCGCGCATGCGGATTATCTGGCCTGGAGCGACCCGAGCGCCATCCGCACCGCCGGCGGGCTGCAGATGGGCGAGGTGATGGCGCACCTGCGCAAGGTGATGCCGTCCGACACGATCTTCTGCAACGGCGCGGGCAACTTCGCCACCTGGGTCCACCGCTTCTGGCCCTTCCGCGAATACGGCACGCAGCTCGCCCCGACGTCCGGCTCCATGGGTTACGGCGTGCCCGCCGCCGTCGGTGCGAAGCGCATCCGGCCCGACAGCCCCGTGGTGGTGTTCGCCGGCGACGGCGACTTCCTCATGAACGGGCAGGAATTCGCCACCGCCGTGCAGTACGATCTGCCGATCCTCGTGATCCTGCTCGACAACGGCATGTACGGCACGATCCGCATGCACCAGGAGCGTGAATACCCCGGTCGCGTCTCGGCCACGATGCTGAAGAACCCGGACTTCGCCGCCTACGCCAAGGCCTTCGGCGGCTATGGCGAGCGCGTGACTACGACGGAGGAATTCGCCCCCGCCTTGCAGCGGGCACTGACCTCCGGCAAGCCGGCGATCCTCCATTGCATGATCGACCCGGAAGTCATCACGCCGACCATGTCGTTGACGCAGATCCGCGAGAAGGCGCTGGCGGGGAAGAAGTGACGCTGCTCTGATTTAAGAGTCATCTCGGGCAGAGTGCGCGCGATATGGCGCCTCCACCGTCATCACCGGCCTTGTGCCGGTGATCTCGATCAAGGAAGGCACGGCGTTTCACAGGATCGGGATGGCCGGGACAAGCCCGGCCATGACATGAGAAGTCCTAATCGGCGCTTCCGTCTTGCGATCCCGGATCGGCTGCACCGTCCGGGACAACGTTTTTTCGCTCTTAAGCCGCCTTCGCCTCGTCGAGCCGCTGAGCCACGAGCGTGCGCAGGGAGCGCAGGTCCTTCACGAAGGAGCGGATGCCCTCGGCGAGCTTTTCGGTTGCCATGGCGTCCTCGTTCAGCGCGAAGCGGAAGCTCTTCTCGTCCATGCGCGGCAGGGGCTGAATCGTCTCCACGTCGTCGGCCGAGAGCTTGCGCGGCAGATCGCCTTCGGCCTTCGCCAGCTCGTCGAGGAGCGCGGGCGAGATGGTGAGGCGGTCGCAGCCGGCGAGCGCCTCGATCTCTCCGATGTTGCGGAAGGAGGCGCCCATCACCACGGTCTTGATCCCTTGCGCCTTGTACGAGGCATAGATCTTGCGCACGGAGAGCACGCCCGGATCGGTCTCGCCCGTGTAGGGGCCGCCGCCGGCCTTCACGTGCCAGTCGAGGATGCGGCCGACGAAGGGCGAGATCAGGAATACCCCTGCCTCCGCGCAGGCCTGGGCCTGGACCTGGCTGAACAGGAGCGTGAGGTTGCAGTCGATGCCTTCCTTCTGGAGGATCTCGGCCGCGCGGATGCCCTCCCAGGTGGAGGCGATCTTGATCAGGATCTTCTCGCGCCCGATGCCGCGCTCCTCGTAGTCCTTGATGATGCTCCGCGCCGTCGTCACCGTCGCTTCCGTGTCGAAGGAGAGATCTGCATCCACTTCGGTCGAGACCCGGCCGGGCACGATGTTCGCAAGCTCGGCGCCGAAGGCGACCGCCAGCCGGTCGCAGATGGCCGCAACCACGCCCTCGCGGGAGCCGCCCTGCTTGCGGCCCCAGGCCAGGGCCTCCTCAAGGAGGTGCTCGTAGGCGGGGATCTCGACCGCCTTCAGGAGCAGGGTCGGGTTGGTGGTGCAGTCCTGGGGCTTCAGGCGGCGCACCGCGTCAAGGTCGCCGGTATCGGCGACGACGACCGTCATGGCGCGCAACTGGTCGAGCTTGGAGGGCATGGGGATCTCCGTAGGTTGTCCTTTGAGGTCTGACTTAGTCCCATAAGGAGCCCGCGTGAAGGGCAAAGCGTCAGACAAAAAGTCCTCTATTGGCCCGTACCCGACTGAGGATGAAGGAATAAACCTCCTCCACCCGGCGCAGGGACCTTACGTCCGCATGGGTGACGAGCCAGTAGGTGCGCAAGTAAGAAACCTCGGGCAGCACCACCCGCAGCTCCGGGAACTGGCGCACGGCGTAATCGTGCAGGATGCCGATGCCAACGCCTGCTCGCACCGCCTCCGCCTGGGCCACCACGCTGGCGCACTCGAAACGGCGAGCGGTGTATTTCTCAAGGCCTGAAAAATAATCGAGCACGGGGCTGTAGAGCAGGTCGGCCACGTAGGTGACGAGGGTTTTGCCCGAGAGATCGGCCAGCTCCGCCACCGGCCCGTGACGGTCGAGATAATCCTGCGAGGCATAGAGCCTCAGGCGGTAATCGGTGAGCTTGCGCGAGACGAGGCGCCCTTCCGTCGGCTGCTCCAGGGTCACGGCGATGTCGGCCTCGCGCTTGGAGAGCGAGAAGGTGCGCGGCAGGGCCACGAGCTGCAGGGTCAGGCCCGGATGCCGCTCGGCCAGCGCGCCGAGTTCGGGGGCGAGAAAGTAGGTGCCGATCCCGTCCGGCGCGCCGATGCGCACGGTGCCCGAGAGCGCGAGATCCGCCCCGCCGAGCTCGCTCGCGACCGCCAGCGCCTGCGTCTCCATCGTCTCCGCGTGCCTCAGGAGCCGCTCGCCCTGCTCGGTCAGGGTGTAGCCCTGGGGACTGCGCTCGAACAACTTGGCCTTGAGGGCAGCTTCCAGGGCCGAGATGCGGCGGGACACGGTGGTGTGGTCGGCCTCCAGCTGCCGCGCCGCCACGGTGAGACGTCCGGCCCGGGCGACGGCCAGGAAAAAGCGGAGATCGTCCCAGTCGAAGGCGCTCATGTCCTCACCTTGAGCATATTGGCATTTTCGCACAACGGCACTTTGGTTTCACCCATAGTCGTGCGATTTCAACAATGATAGAAGGAAAGCACGAAAAACACCCTCAGGAGGAGACGACGCCATGCGCGAGGTCGGACATTTCATCGGCGGCAAGCAGGTTAAAGGCCAATCCGGTCGCACCACCGAATTCTTCCAGCCCATGACCGGCGAGGTTCTCGGCCGAGTGGCGCTTGCCTCCAAGGACGAGCTGCGCCAGGCGGTCGAGAACGCCAAGGCGGCGCAGCCCGCCTGGGCGGCCACGAACCCGCAGCGCCGCGCCCGCGTGATGATGAAGTTCCTCGAACTCATCGCCAAGGAGACCGATTCGCTCGCCGACATGCTGGCCCGCGAGCACGGCAAGACCATCCCGGACGCGAAGGGCGACATCCAGCGCGGCGTCGAGGTGGCCGAGTTCTGCACGGGCATCCCGCATCTGCTGAAGGGCGAGTTCACGGAAGGCGCCGGCCCCGGCATCGACATGTACTCGATCCGCCAGCCGCTCGGCGTGGTGGCCGGCATCACGCCGTTCAACTTCCCGGCCATGATCCCGCTGTGGAAGCTCTCGCCCGCCATCGCCTGCGGCAACGCCTTCATCCTGAAACCTTCCGAGCGCGATCCCGGCGTGCCGATGCGCCTCGCCGAGATCATGATGGAAGCGGGCCTTCCGGCCGGCATCCTCAACGTGGTCAACGGCGACAAGGAAGTGGTGGACGCGATCCTCGACGATCCGGACATCAAGGCCGTGGGCTTCGTCGGCTCGTCGCCGATCGCGCAATACGTCTATTCCCGCGCGGCCGCGAACGGCAAGCGCGCCCAGTGCTTCGGCGGCGCCAAAAACCACATGATCATCATGCCCGACGCCGATCTCGATCAGGCGGCGGACGCGCTCATCGGCGCCGGCTACGGCTCGGCGGGCGAGCGCTGCATGGCGGTCTCGGTCGCGGTGCCGGTCGGCAAGGCGACGGCCGATGCGCTCATGGACAAGCTGATCCCGCGCGTCGAGAGCCTGAAGGTCGGCCCCTCCACCGATCCGTCGGCCGATTTCGGCCCGATGATCACGAAGGCGCATATGGAGAAGGTGCGTTCCTACGTCGATCTCGGCGTGAAGGAAGGCGCCAAGCTCGTGGTCGACGGCCGCGACTTCAAGATGCAGGGCTACGAGAACGGCTTCTACATGGGCGGCTGCCTCTTCGACGAGGTGACCACCGACATGCGCATCTACAAGGAAGAGATCTTCGGGCCTGTCCTCTCGGTGGTGCGCGCCAAGAACTACGACGAGGCGCTGCGCCTGCCCTCCGACCACGAATACGGCAACGGCGTCGCGATCTACACCCGCGACGGCGACGCCGCCCGCGACTTCGCCTCCAAGGTGAACGTGGGCATGGTCGGCATCAACGTGCCGATCCCGGTGCCGCTCGCCTACTACACCTTCGGCGGCTGGAAGGCCTCGGGCTTCGGCGACCTCAACCAGCACGGCCCGGACGCGGTGCGCTTCTACACCAAGACCAAGACGGTCACCTCCCGCTGGCCGTCCGGCATCAAGGAAGGCGCGGAATTCTCCATTCCGACGATGAAGTAGTCGAACAGACGTGGTGAGTTATCCGACCACGCAAAGCAAGCACCTTTCATTCAGGAGGGTGCTTGCGCTTTTCTCGAAAGCGCTGCTCTGGACCTTCATTGCGGCCTTCGTTGCACTCCTCGTTTCCTGTGTCGTGGAGCTCAATCCTCGAACGCGGCGCCTCGTCTATGGGCCGGATCACCTTGCAAGTGTTTCACTAGAGCCAGAGAAAGTCAGGATTGGCATCGAACTGACCAACACCAGCCCGATTGGCAAAGCAGAATTCGACCGCCGTCTTTTAATTACCCAGTCGGACAATTCGACTACCGTCACTGAGCTTTTCTCAGATCACGGCGGGTTCGCAGAGGCAAACCTATACAGAATGGCGGATGGAAAACTGGTCTTGGCTGGTGCTTTTGACGCGGAACTCATTACCCTGTCACCGCTAAACATTTCTCCATACAGCACGAGTTATCTCGCGAACCGCGACAAGGGGCTGTACGGCAAAGTCGATTTGCGCGATCAGCCGTTTAGGAAAGAGCGCCCAAAACGCCTAGGCTCAGGACCTATTAATTTGGTCTGAGGAGTGATTCAGTGCCTCTGCGATGGAGGTGCTGATGGGTGATCTGTTTCTTCTGAGCGAGCGCCAGATGGCGCGGATCTCACCGTATTTCCCATTGGCTCATGGCGTGCCGCGGG